>CAJKGV010000012.1:0-19617 GCA_905199455.1 Collinsella aerofaciens
GCGATGCTATCGCAGGCCAAGGCGCCTACGACGGTCTTGGCGTCTTCGATCTTGCCGTCGAGTACGGCGTCGATCAGCTCGTGCAGCGGCACCAGGTCCACGTTGACAAACTCGTCATCATCGGGGTTGGGCGCATCAAACTCGAGCTTGGTAGCCAAGTAGATGTGGATAATCTCATCGCAAAAACCGCAGGACGTGACAATCGACGTCAAAAAGCGAATACGACCAGCCCTAAAGCCCGTCTCCTCATGCAGTTCGCGCTTGGCGCAATCGAGCGGGTCCTCGCCTGGATCGAGCTTGCCGGCAGGAATCTCGACCATCACGCGGTCGATAGCGGTGCGGTACTGACGCACCAGTACGATCTTGCCGCTCTCGGTCAGTGCCACAACGGCCGCCGCACCCGGATGGCGAACGATATCGCGGGCGCTGCGGTGACCGTTGGGCAGCTCAACCTCAAGACGGTGGACGTCGAGGATCTTGCCCTTCCAGGCACACTCCTCCGAAAGAATCTTCTCGTGCAGCTCGGCATCGTGCGGGTCGTCGTCGCCCAGCACCAGCGCCGGCTCGTCAGCGACCTCGCCACCAGGCTCGCCCTCGGCGTGCCCATACATGCGGCTGTCCTCTTCGACGATTTGCGCGTCCACGAGCTCTTCGTTCTTCTCGTCCATCCGTCTCATTCCTCTCGGATTTTAGGCATCCCAGGCGTCGCGGCCGCGCAGCGCGCGCAGGCCGATGTCGTGACGCAGGGTCTTGCCCTCAAAATCAATCTTCTCGCAGGCCTCGTAGGCAAGGTTGCGAGCGTTCTCGAACGTGTCGCCCAGAGCGGTCACGGCAAGCACGCGGCCACCATTGGTCACGAGCTGGCCGTCCACCACGGCAGTGCCCGCGTGGTACACGGTCACGTTCTCCATGGCCTCGGCATCCTCAATACCGGTGATGACCTTGCCTTTCTCGTAGCTGCCGGGGTAGCCCGCGCTCGTCAGGACAACGGCCACGGCCCACTCGTCACGCCAGTCGAGCTCAATCTGATCGAGCTTGCAGTTGGCGCAGGCGAGCATGACCTCGACCAGGTCGTTCTTAAGGCGCGGCAGCACGACCTGCGTCTCGGGGTCGCCAAAGCGGGCGTTGAACTCCAGCACCTTGGGGCCGGCGGGTGTGAGCATAAAGCCGCCGTACAGGCAGCCGCGGTAGTCGATGCCCTCGGCAGCGAGCTCGGCCACGGTCTGCTCCATGACCGCCACCATGGTGGCGTGCTCCTCGTCAGTCACGATGGGCACCGGGCTGTAGACGCCCATGCCGCCGGTGTTGGGACCCTTGTCGCCCTCGAGCGCGCGCTTGTGGTCCTGCGAGGTGGCCATGGGGCGCACGGTCTTGCCGTCGGTAAAGGCCAGCAGCGAGCACTCAGGACCAACGAGCATCTCCTCGATAACCACGGTGTTGCCGGCATCGCCAAAGGCGCCGCCGAAGCACTCGCGCACGGCTTCCTCGGCCTGCTCAAGTTCGGTCGCCACGATAACGCCCTTGCCCGCGGCAAGGCCGTCGGCCTTCACGACCAGCGGGGCGCCCTGCTCACGCACATAGGCAAGAGCCGAAGCCTCGTCGGTAAACGAACCATAGGCTGCCGTCGGAATGCCCGCACGCTCCATGAGCTGCTTGGAGAACAGCTTGGAGCCCTCCATCTGGGCACCCTCGGCACCCGGGCCAAAGCAGGGAATACCCGCCGCGCGCACGGCGTCGGCCACGCCCGCCACGAGCGGAGCCTCGGGGCCAATCACCACGAGTCCGCATCCGTGGCTCTGCGCAAACGCCGCCACGGCCGCAGGATCGCAGTCGTCGAGAACAACGTTCTCGCCGCAGTTCGCGGTGCCGCCGTTACCCGGCGCGATGTAGAGCTTGCCGGCGCGCGGTGATGCTGCGAGCTTAGCTGCCAAAGCATGCTCGCGGCCGCCGCTGCCCAACAACAGGATGTCGATGGTTTGAGTGTCCGCCTTCAAGGGTGCCTCCTCTATGGATGAACGGCCCGCTCCGCGCGAGCCCTTTGCAAGCAAATATACCCCTCGGCCGCCCGTCCGGGCTGCAAAGGGGTATATCGCAATAACCAAATAGTCCCGATTACTTCCAGAATCGGTTGATGATCTGCTCGCGACCAGCGCCAACGCCAATGAACGTCACGCGGGTGTGTGCCAGATCCTCGATAAACGCCACATAGTCCTGAGCCTCTTGCGGCAGCTCGTCAAAGCTGCGGCAACCGGTGATATCGCACTTCCAGCCGGGGAGCTCCTCGTAGATGGGCTTGGCATGCTCAAAGCGCACCTGATGCTCGGGCACGCTGGTGTAGCGCTCGCCATCGACGTCGTAGGCCACGCACACCTTAATGGTGTCGAAAGCCGAAAGCACGTCGAGCTTGGTCATGGCTATATCGGTGAGGCCGTTGACGCGCGAGGCGTAGTTGGCGATGGGGCCGTCGAACCAGCCGCAGCGACGACGGCGACCGGTGGTCACGCCGTACTCGTAGCCCTCCTCGGTCAGCGTGTGACCGGCCTCGGACTCATAGGAAAGCTCGGTGGGCATGGGGCCCGAACCGACGCGGGTGATATAGGCCTTCATGACGCCCAGCACGCGGTTGACGTTCTTCATACCGACGCCGGAGCCGGTGATGGCGCCGCCGGCGGTGCAGTTGGAAGACGTCACGTACGGATAGGTACCGTGGTCGATGTCGAGCAGCGTCGCCTGGGCGCCCTCAAACAGCAGGTCCTTGCCCTCGTCAATCATGTTGTTGAGCAGCAGGCTCGTCTCGGTGATGTAGGGACGCAGGCGCTCGGCCATCGGCAGGTACTCGTCGCAAATCTGGTCCACGGTGTAGGTGGGCAGGTTGTAGATGAGCTCGAGCTCGGGGTTCACGCGGGCGAGGGTGGTCTCCAGCTTGTCGCGGAACAGCGCCTCGTCCAGCATGTCCTGCATGCGCAGGCCAATGCGGGCCATCTTGTCCTGATAGCACGGACCGATGCCACGCTTGGTGGTACCGATGTTCTTCTTGCCGAGCTTCTGCTCAAAGGCGCCATCCAGATCGATGTGGTACGGCATGATGACATGCGCGTTGCCGCTAATCTTGAGGTTCTTGGTGGTGATGCCGTCGGCCTCGAACATGTCGATCTCCTCAAGGACAACCTTGGGGTTGACGACGCAGCCGTTACCGATCACCGACACGTGGTCGGAATACATGATGCCGGAGGGCACCTGGTGCAGGCCGTACTTCTTGCCGTTGACGACGATGGTGTGACCGGCGTTGTTGCCGCCCGAGTAGCGCACGACGGCATCGAAGTCGCCGGCGACCAGGTCGCAAATCTTACCCTTGCCCTCATCGCCCCACTGGGCACCGACCAAAACGGTTGACGGCATGTTTACTCCTTACATTCATGGCCTGTCTACGCGCCACGCCGGCACGCAGAAGCACAAAACATTCCCAGTATACCCGTGCAACGGGCGCCTGTCCTACTCCTCGGCATGTGCCCCATCAAGCTCATAGAACTTGGTGGATGCCGGCAGGAACATCAGGTCGACGTCGCCGATCGGGCCCGAACGGTTCTTGGCCACGACGATACGCGTAACGCCCTCGTCGGGTCGATCGTCGCGCGAGGCTTCGGCCTCGTCGGCGGAGCGGTCCAAGAACATAACGATATCGGCGTCCTGCTCGATGGAGCCCGATTCACGAAGGTCGGAAAGCTGCGGGCGCTTGCCGGTACGGGATTCGACCTGACGCGAGAGCTGCGACAGCGCGATGAGCGGGATCTTGAGCTCCTTGGCCATGATCTTCAAACCACGCGACATCTCCGAGACCTCGACGGTACGGCTCTCGGAGCGGCGTCCCGGCGGAGGACTCACCAGCTGCAGGTAGTCCAGGATGATGATTGCCTTCTCCTTGTTATGGAGCATACGGCGGCTCTTGGCGCGAATCTCGGTCACTGTGGTGCCGGGCGTATCGTCAATCAGAATATCGAGCTTGGACAAGGTCTGCGTGGCCTCGTTGATATTGGCCCACTGCTCGGGGCTAATGCGGCCCATGCGGAAGTCACTGATCGAGATCATGGCGTAGGCGCAAATCAGACGCTGGGCAATTTCCTTGCCCGACATCTCCAGCGAGAAGAAGCCGACGGTATAACCAGCAGCGGCAGCGTTGAGCGCCAGATTCAGGGCGAACGACGTCTTACCTACAGCAGGACGGGCGCCGATGATGATGAGCTGGCCCTCGCGGAAGCCCATGAGCATGCGGTCGAGCGACGGGAAGCCCGTGGGCACGCCCGCAGCCTGGCCACCGGCCTGGCACACTTCCTCGGCCTCGTTATAGGCCTCGACCATAAACTCGGTCAGCGTCTTGTAGCTCGACTTGACCTCGCGTGCCGTGACCTTGAGTAGCTTGCTCTCGGCCAGCTCGACAACTTCTTTGGTGTCGGTGGGGGCGTTATATGCCAGCGCGTTGATCTCGTTGGTGGCGCCGATCAGCTCACGCAGCATCGAATCGCGGCGAACGATGGCGGCATGGTGCTGCCAGTTGACGAGCGACAAGGTCTGACCCATCAACTCCAAAATGTACGCTTCGCCGCCCACGGCATCGAGCTTGTTGATGCTTCTCAGGTAATCGATCAGCGAGATGGAGTCGATGGGAATGCGGCTGTTGTACATATCGACCATCGCGGTATAGATGGTCTTATGAATGGGCCGGTAGAAGTCATCAGGCTGCAGCTCGACCTGGGCCTCTTCGACCACCTCGGGCGATAGCAGCATAGCGGCCAGTACATTGGCCTCTGCATCTTGGTTTTGGGGAAGACCCAACTTTGAGCCGCGGTCCTCGACCGTCAGCCCGGTCTCCCTATCGTCATATGCCATGAGCATCCTCATTCATATCGCTTGCGAGCATCCATAGTATCAGCCACGGTCCCAAAACGCGCCGCGCGCCGCCAATCATCACCGAACCAAACGGATGAACGGTCCTGCATATAGGACTTCGACGCAACGTTCACCATGACACTCGTTCAGCGCAAAAAACAAAAGGGCGCCCTGGTTTCCCAGAGCGCCCTTCTTAGAACAAGATTGTTGCGTTGCAGCAAATGCTACTCGGCAGCAGCCTCAGTCTCGACCTCGGCGGTCTCGGCCTCGGCGACCTCAGCGGCCTCCTCGACCTCAGCCTCGGCAGCGAGCTCCTCGGCGGTAACGCCGACGAGAACGACAACCTCGGCCTTGATCTCGCGGTACAGCGAGATGGCAACGGTGTGGGCACCGGCAACCTTGATGGGCTTACCGAGCTCGACGCGCTTGCGGTCGATGTCCATACCGAGCTGAGCCTTGATGGCGTCAGCGATCATAGCGGCGGTAACGGAGCCAAAGAGGATGCCCTCGTCGCCGACCTTGACGTCAACGGTGACCGTCTTGCCCTCGAAGGCAGCCTTGGTCTCGTTGGCGGTAGCCAGACGGACGGCCTCGCGCTTGGCGATGTTGTTGCGACGCTCGTCAAGCTGCTTGAGGTTGCCCTTGGTGGCGGCAACAGCGAGCTTCTTGGGGAACAGGAAGTTCTCAGCGTAACCCTGAGCGACCTCTACGACGTCACCCTCGCCGCCCTTGCCCTTGATCTCATCGAGAAGAATAACCTTCATGATGCGTCTCCCTTCTTAGCCGCGGTCGCGGTTGCCACGAGAGGAAACCACGGGGACGGTGTACGGCAGGAGAGCCATCTCGCGGGCGCGCTTGATGGCGTTGGCGATGTCATGCTGATGCTGCGTGCAAGCGCCAGTGACGCGACGGGGCTTGATCTTGCCACGGTCGGTCATGTACTTACGGAGAAGCTGAGTGTCCTTATAGTCGATGAACTCAGTGTTCTCCTTGCAGAACTGGCAGTACTTACGACGCGGCTGACGTGCAGAAAAATCATTAGCCATGTCAAAATACCTTTCATTTGGCAACTTCGGCGAACCGAAGCCGCCTCTCACTCAAAAATAGGTGAACAACCCTTAGAACGGGATGTCCTCATCGTAGACGTCGACCGCGGGCGGCGTAGCCACCGGTGCGGCAGGACGTGCTGCGGGCGCGGAAGCTGCGGGGGCGTAGCCACCCTGGCCACCACGGGAGCTCATAAACTCGATCTCATCGACGATGACCTCAAGTTTGCTCCGGCGCTGGCCGTCGCGCTCCCAAGAGCTGTAGCGCAGCTTGCCCTCGATCGCGACCTTGTTTCCCTTTGCCAGGAAACGGCTCACGGCCTCGGCGCGGGTGCCGAACATGGTGCAGTCGACAAAGTTGGGATAGTCCTCCCACTCGCCAGTCTGCGCGTTGCGGCGACGATCGTTCACGGCGACGCCAAAGGACAGAACCTGGGTTCCGCCGGCGGTGGCGCGCAGCTCGGGATCGCGGGTGAGGTTACCGGTGATGTTCACTCGATTGATGCTCATAACTCACTACTTCCTCTTGGGGCACAAGCCCAGTCCAAAACGACAGTCTTACTCCTGGTCGTCGCGACGGACGATCATGTGGCGGACCACAGCGTCGGTGATGCGCAGGACGCGATCAAGCTCGGCGATCTGGGTAGGATCTGCGTGGAAGTTGATGAGGGTGTAGTCACCATCGGTGAGGTCGTTGATCTCGTAGGCGAGCTTGCGCTTGCCCCATTCGTCAACGGAGTCGACCTTGCCAGCGCCCTCAGCGATCGTGGTATCGATACGCTTCATAACAGCGAGACGAGTCTCGGGGTCGAGCGACGGGTCAACAAAGAACAGCAGTTCATAAGCCTTCATATTGTCACCTCCTCTGGGCAAATGTGGCTTCAGGTCGTGAAGGTGCGCCTGAAGCAGGAAAAGACTTGGTAATAATATCTTTCAACCTCCCAGGCCGCAAGAATATGCAGCTACAACCTCATGACCTCCACATATGCCCATGCTCGCACCACGTTTCATGCGCATTCCAACCAAATGCCGACCAAGAGCTTGACGGATTTGTGGACAAGATACGATGCCGCGGGGACAAGCTGAGCCAAGCCGCAGGTCAACGGGCACAAGGCTGTGGTCGCAAAATGCATACCAGCGGTCCACAGCACCACCCAAAGATTTTTAAATTCATTGCCAAGTCGCTTATGAATACCCCTTTTGAACAATTGAGTTGATCAACCACGCTGGTCGGAAGCCGTTTTTTTTGGCACCTCAAACCCCACTGCAACGCCAAGCGCGGCCGAGCGTTTTAAAAAATGCCAACTTTTCTGTTTGCACTTTGCGATTCCTCGTGTATACTGACTTTCGCATTTAACGGAGAGTTGTCCGAGTGGCCGAAGGAGCACGATTGGAAATCGTGTAGGCGTCAAAAGCGTCTCCAGGGTTCAAATCCCTGACTCTCCGCCAGTTAATTCCAAAGCAGGCCTTCGAGCCTGCTTTGTTTTTACCCCACGCGGAGGGGTGGCAGAGTGGTTGAATGCGGCGGTCTCGAAAACCGTTTGGCCTGTATAAGGTCACGAGGGTTCGAATCCCTCCTCCTCCGCCATTAGATGGTATGAGCCCCAGCAATGGGGCTTTTTTCTTTTTGGGCACATTTCAATTACGCGCAGGAGGAGGGATTCGAACCCGCCAGGGCGCGGAGCGTAAAGAAGACGCGCCAGTGGCGCGTCTTTAGCGCAGCGCGGTCGGCGTAAGCCGATCGGATAAATTTTGAGCGCTGCTCAAAATTTAGACATCCCTCCTATTCAGCCACGCCCCCATCGCGTTCAGCATCAACCCAGATCCCCAAACATGGTACCTACGCCCCCACCCAGTCCCGACCGTTTACCGAGCAATAGGGTCGCCACGCCCGCCAACCATGTACTATGTACGGGCATTGTCTAAACCTGCAATCAGAAGGACCCCATCTTGCCCGTCGTCGCTGCCGTAACCATTACCTCACATGCCTCGGATGCCATGGTCGCTATTCCGTTTTGGCTCGAGATGTTCGCCGTCGTCGCTGCATCGATCTCGGGTGTACTGGTTGCGCGCGAGCACAAGCTCGACCTGGTGGGCGCGGTCGCGCTCGCGGTGGTCTGCGGTCTGGGCGGCGGTCTCTTGCGCGACATGACGTTGCAGGTGGGCAACGTCTACATCCTCAACCAGCCGATGGCACTCCCGCTTTCCATTGCCACGGCAGCCATCATCTATATTTTCCCGGCAATCGTCGACAAACCCGAAAAACTCATTCCCCTGCTCGACATCATCTCGGTCGGCATCTACGCCGCCACTGGAGCAGACAAGGCGCTGGTCTACGGCTTTGCGCCGGCGGTGTGCATCATGATGGGCTTTTTCACCGCGGTGGGCGGCGGCATGTTGCGCGACGGCTTTATGGGCGTGGTTCCGGGCATTTTCCAACGTACTAATTTTTATGCCATCGCCGCCATCGCCGGATCGACAAGCTATGTGTGTCTCGTTATGAGCGGCATCATGAGCAATGTCGCCGCGCTGGTCGTATGCGTTGTCGTGACCATGGGTCTGCGCTGGCTCTCGCTGCGCTTTGACATCAAAAGCCCCACCGAAGAAGATATCGCACGCTTCTTGCACCGTAAAAAGTAGACAGCACGGCACGACCCTTCGAAATGCAACCAAGAGGTTCTTTTAGAGCGCCCACGCGTTGGGTACCCTGTTAGGTATATGCCGAACACCTAACAAAAGGATCAACCATGGCTCTCAATCAAACCGCGGCGGCGCCGTCACACAAGATGCGTCGCTGCCTGCTTATGGCATTCGCGCTCATCGCACTGGCGATCACTGCGCTTCCCACGGCGTCGTTCGCCGGCACGGACACCGCAGGAAACGTACTTGTGACCGACAATGACGTCGATCCATCTGGCGTCGAGGGTGACCTGTACTGGGCCGGCCAGGCCCTCAACTTGGACGATGCGTCCATTGAGCGCGATATCATTGCCGCGGGCGATACCCTCTCGATCCGCGACTGCACGGTGGGCGGCGCCGTCCGTCTGGCAGCACGCACTATCGATATCGCCAAGACCACGGTTGATGGCAGCGTCACGGTGGTCGGTCAGCACGTTGTGCTCAACACCGACAGCTCTGCCAACTGTTTTTACGCGATAGGCGAGACGGTTGCCCTGCGCGGCTCTACCAAGTCGGCAGCGCTTGCGGGCGATACGGTGACCATCGATGGCACCGTCGAGGGCGATGTCGCGGTTTGGGCCGACAAGCTCGTCCTGGGCAAGAACGCCCACATCACCGGCACCGTGAACGCACACGTCTCCGAGGACCCCGAGCGCGCCGCAGGAGCCGAGGTCGGCGCGCTCAAGATCGACCGCACCGAGAACGAGGATACTTCCACCGTTAACGATGTCATCGGCGGTATCGTCGCCGCGGCACTCTCGACCTGCTTTGTCGCTCTGCTGCTCGAGCTCATCTTTCCGCGCGCGACCGCCAGCGCCGCCGGCATGCTCCACCAGCGCTCCATGCCCCTGTGGGTGAGCGGTCTTCTGGGCACGATTGCTATCGTCCCCGCCGTCCTACTGCTGATTATCTCTATCGCTGGTCTGTCGCTTGCCGGAGCCCTCTTGTGCGGCGTTATCGGCATCGCGTTGGTGTCGAGTGCCTTTGCGGGGTGCGCGATTGCCCGCATGGTCGGACACAGCCAGAACCGCTACGCCATGGCAGCCGTTGGTGGCGTAATCGCAGGCGCCCTCACGGGGCTTCCCCTCGTAGGCGATTTCATCAGCGGCGTGGCCTTTGTCTTTATGCTCGGCTACGTTATCCAGATCATCTGGCGCAACGCCCGCCTCAAGCCGCAGCAGTCGGCTAACACGCCGGGACTCCC
The DNA here is from genome assembly GCA_905199455.1 of Collinsella aerofaciens. GTDB lineage: Bacteria > Actinomycetota > Coriobacteriia > Coriobacteriales > Coriobacteriaceae > Collinsella > Collinsella aerofaciens_AW. Next base: position 9,814 of record CAJKGV010000012.1, read on the forward strand.
CACCGCTTAGCCACCAACCACCACAAAGGGGACAGGTTACTTTGCACCAACAAACGAAGCGGGGCACCCGATCGCATCGACCGGGTGCCCCGCTTTTCTTGGAGGGTTCTCTAGTAACTTTTTCAAAACCAATGATCATCAGGTCGGTAAACCTGCTCGTCACTCGCTACGGAGGCAGTACGCCATTGAACAGGGGGGGGGACAATTATTTTTCACGGCGACCTCCTCCCCGCTTGATGACGAGCGCGACAACAATAGCCGCCACTCCGACGGCAGCCAAAACCGCCACCAGCACCAACGTTCTATCTCCCGTCGAGGGCATAAAGCCTCGACTTGCTTCTTTGCTCGGGGTGTTAAGCACCGACAGCTCAATCGAACCCGTCCCAGCATCGGCGATATCAACCCGCAGTGGGCTTTCGACCGACACGGTCACTTTAGGCTTCGCGGCTGCCACCTGTTTAACATCCAATCCCTCGGATGTAACCGTTACCGTTCGTTTGCCCTCAAAGGCGGCGTATCCCTTGGGAGCCGCGACCTCCTCGACGGTGTAGACGCCCGCGTCCACGCCGGTCAATTCCACATGGCCGTCCGCGCCCGTGGTGACGCACGAGTCGGCATCCGTCGACCACGTGCCGTCGGCCGACAGCGCACGGCCGCGGTCATCGATGATGCGCAGCTTGGCGCCCGCGAGCGGTTTATCGTCCGAGCTTGAGCGCTTGACCAGACTGAGTCCCCAGGTGTAGGCGCACGCGTCATCGCTCGGCGTGCGGGTGAATCCGGCGTCGCCGGACTGATCGGCGAGGGGAGAGCGCGGGTAACGCAGGTAGACCTCGTTGGGGTTGCCCTTGGTAGCGCCTTGATTGCAGTTGGCCCCCAACGGCGCATTGTAGACAGCGACCACGCGGGCGCCCGCGGTGAAGGCGTCAACCCCGCCGAGGGCGGCGACCAGGTCGCCGGTGCGCACGGTGAAGGCATTGCCCTCGATCGAGACCTTGCACTGTGAAGTAATGTCTGTCCACCCTTTAGCCGGCGTCGAGCTGGCGTTGCCGCCCTCACATGTGACGGCGTCGAAGCCGCCGTCCGCGCCCGCCGCCGCGTACACGCGCATGCTCGCGGCCACCTTGGAGGGGTCGAGCCCCGCGCCCATGGTGTCGACGAACCGCACCGTATAGGTGTCGTAGGCCGTGAGGCCCGCCGGAACCGTGGCCGAGAGGCGCCAGTACAGGTCGTCGGCAACCGTGGCATCGGCGGCCTTCTGCCAGGCGGCGGTGCCGTCCTCCAGCACGTGCTTGGCGACCTTGGGGGTCGCCGCCTTGGGCTTGACGGTGACGGCGCTGCCGCCGACCAGGGCCATGATCGGCGCGGTGCCGGCTTCGTTCTGGGAAATGGCGTCGTCGTCGGCGACGATGAGCCAGTAGCCGCAGGGCAGCTCGGCCTTCGTGCCCGCGTTAAGGGCCACAGACACGGCGCCTGCTTTGACAATTGCGCGGGCAAGTTTTGCCGTCAGCGCGGTCGTCATGTGCCCGTCGGCATTCATCCATGCGGCCGCCGCTTGCGCCGTCGATGCCGAACCATCAAGTCCAGCATCATGAAGCACGGGAAGAACAGCCTGGCGAACTGCGTCGTTTGCCCACGCTACATCGGTTGCGACCTTTTGGTCGGCATCGTCATCGTCGGCAACGGTCGCCAAAAAGATCCGGTACGCGTCATACCGAGTCGCGACTGTACCGTCCACCGTAATGGCACCGGTGTCGGCAGCATGCGCCGTCCCAGGAGCAATCGCGAAAGAGAAGACGGCACCCAAGGCTATAGCCACAGCGGTCAACAAATGACGAAGCACCTTACTCACGGCGACCACCTCGATCTTGATCGCGATGGCGGCGAGCATGCATCCATGTCGCGGCAAAGCACAGCATCGAAGCGCCGGCCAAATACGTCATAGTCAAGCCAGCCCCGCCCGCCTCAGGAAGCGTGGTCGAGTACTTGTTGGTAAAGGTCGGTGGGGTTGTGGTAAAGGTCGGCGGGGTCGTGGGGTCGGCGGGGGCGTAAGTGACCTTGGTATCGAGCTGCTTCTTACCGTTAGTCACCTCAACTTTGACGTTGTACACAGTCCCGTCGTAGGTGATGTGGTCCTTGACGCCATTCACAGCGTCCTTGGGAACGACCTCGGAGATGGTGTAAGTGTAGGTACCGGCTTTGTTGCACTCAACGCTAAAGGAAATGCTACCGTCGGCACCGTTCGTTACAGTCTTGAGCACCCTACCCTTGTCATCCTTAAGTTCAAACGAGAACTGCTCCGCCTTGAATGTTCCACCTTCGAGCACCTTCTGCGCCTTGATATCCACAGAGCCCGTTAGGCGATTGTCGTAAATCCAGATCTCGTCCTTTTTGTCATCGCCGATGATTTCGGAGTCTTTGACGATGCTCTTCGCTTTATTGAGCTCAGTTTGATACTTCTCATCGTCAGCATTGCCCTTAAGCATGATCCACGTGGGCGCCGCCGCGGCATAGCCGTCAGGCGCTTTCGTCTCCACGAGCTGGTAGAGCACGCAATTTACCATCGCCTTGTCTTCTGCGCCAAACGAGATTTTGCCGTTGGCGTCGGTGGGGGCGGTTTCAAACTCAGTCCTTGCATTCTCGATACCCACCGTTGCAACCTGGTCCATATTCACGCTGTAGAGCGTAAACTCCGCATGCTCGAGCGTCGCACCGACCTGCTGGGCGTCGTACTTGGTCATCGTGATGCCGTAGCCGTTGCCACCTGCGCTGGCAGAAGCTTTTTTAATTTCCCATGTTTGATCATCAGTCGCAGAACCGTCCTTCACACCCGTAAGCATGGCGGTATTGGAAAGAGGAACCTTGTTGCCAGGATTTCCGCTCGGGATGACCTCGTACTCGACCTTGAGGTATTTCTCATCGGGCACGTTAAGTGTCAATCTCGTACATGAGCCAGACTCGTTGTTGACCTGCTCCATCTCTGACGAATAATCCTTATCGGCCAGTTCAGACCAATCGTTGCTCACGCGCTCATAGACCTTAAGCGTCGACGGCACCAACGTGCACTTGGCATCCATGGTATCGACCAGCTCGAGGACACCAGTGCCACTCTTAAGATCGACAGCTGACTCGTTAACGAAAATGGTGTACTTGATGCGATTGCTATTGTCGACCTGTTCGCCGGTCTTCTTGATAACGTTGTTCTTAATGGTGACAGCACCACTGCCAGAGTCGAATTTCTTGCTTCCCGACTCGGCGCGCGCAGAATTGGTGAACTTCACCTCGTTCGTGGATGTGTCGAGCTCGCTGCGCTTGACCGCCGTCTGGTACGTAAGCTTGGCGTAACCGGCGTAGTCGCCGAGTTCCGTCGTGGGAATGGAGAAGGTGACCGTGTTGCCGTTGGTGATGATGTTGCTGGCAGCAAGCGTCTGACCCGTAACGACCTCCTTGGCCTCGCCTCCGCGCCCAAGCCCCGCATGTAGATCGTAGGGGTTCTGCACAATCGTGTACTTTGCGGAACCCGCGACATAGCTCATCCCGTCCGGAATGGTATCGATGATGTTCAGCGGTACGCGGCCGAGCTTTCCAGCTCCATAACAATCTCCTGCCGCGGTCTTCTGGCGATTCGCGTACACCGTCCAGTCGACGACCCAGGCTCCCTTCTCGTTCGAGCCGTCAACGGCACTCCAGTCGAAGTCCTCGTTCCAAGTTCCCTTCGACTCCGCTTCTGGCTTCTCGACCGCGGGCGTCGTTTCCTTGTTGACGACATACATCGGGCTATCGGTGTAGTACGGCCAACCGCCATTCTGCCCCGGCACCGTAACAGATGCGAAGTTCGAGTACCAGCCCGGCAGCGCATCAGAAGTGGTGGTGTACGTGATGTCGGCGTAATCCTCGTTCGCGAGTGCCGCCTTCACCTTGTCGTTAATGTTTATGTCGAGGTTGAAGTTTCTTTTGTGCCCATCCTTCTGCACAACGTTATTTCCATCTTTCAGCTCATTTGTCGTCAGCTTCCAGTCGTCGCCTCGAACTAGCTCAGTTTCACCAATCTTGATCTTTATTGAGTTGACATCAACGCCGATATCTTGTTTCCACGCTGATTGAAACGTGTCCTTCACCGTCACCTTATCAAGGTTGGCCGCATTGACGATAGCTTTCAGTGCCACGCGCGTCTTCCACTTCGCCTCGCCAGTTGTTGCAGCATTCTCTCGACCCACGAGTTCCTTGGTGATCGGTGTGCCCACCAACTGCGGCGTAAACTCACCTTTACCAGTGCCGGAAACGGAACCATCGTGCTCGATCGTTGCGCTGTTGCGCACGGTGTCATACGAACCCGTTTCATTCATCTTGGTGTGATAAACAATGCGATAGGTGATGTACTTATCCTCAAGGTCAGTCGGAAACTTGTAGGTAAAGGAACTCTGCGACGAATCGAGCTCGCCTTCCTTGAGGACCTCCAAACCCGAGCTGCCCTTATAAACCGTATAGCCCCCCGTATACGTCTGCTTATCGTCCAGATTATCGGTGAACACGTAGCCGCTCATGTCGGCCTTGAGCTCGCCTTGGTTGAGCGTGACGGTCCATGTGATGTCGGACGGCGTGCTATTGCGGTCGCTAGACTTGCCAATCATGTCGTAACGAAAGGGGCCGGGGGCAGCCGTAACCGTGCCGTTCTGACGATCGTTGGCACCGCCCCACTCCCACGACGCCATGTTCTTTGAGGCTTCCTGGCCGTTGATGAACTCTCCGTTATCCACGGAGATACCGCTCTTCAGCTTGGTTTCATACGTAATCGTATGGACACCCTGGGGAAGACTGCCTAAGTTCTCGATGGTCGCGGTCTGACCTTCGATTTTTGGCTGCGATCCAATCGTCTTGTTATCGAGCTTAAAGCTGCGCTCCACAAAGCTAAAGTTATCACCCAGCGTATCAGTGAACTTGACGTTCGTGACATACGACTCGACTGTGAGCTCAACGGTCCAGGTGACTTTGGCCACGCCATCGGGACCCTGAGAGAAAACCCCCGACTTCCTCTTATTCGTAACCCTACCGTCCTTGATGGGAATATTTATCGATCCCTTGCCAGGAAACTCGACAGACACATTGCCGCCGGCGCCGATGTCTTTGTTTGAAAGCTGGAACGAGAAGTTTGCCGCGACATGGATATTCGCAGGGTTTTTTGCGAGCCACGCCTTGTCAAACGTAAAGACAACCTTATTGCCCTCGATCTTCCACGTGCCAGCTTGGGCAGCAGAAGCTTCCGGACCCTCCATGAGGTTGCCACCCGCGTTTTCATCAACGACGATGGTGTCGGGTAGCTCATAGACAGCGATATAGTTCTCGGGCGAAGGCGCCTTACCGCTTTTGAATTGTGCCAAGAAAGCTCCATAGAGCGTCGAAGTGGACGTTACAGGATCCTTGAGCTCTTGAGTATGGTTCTCATCGGTATACAGCTTGACATCAACCGTCGCCGTCTTCCCATCAATCACAATCGGCGTTGGTGCGCTCACATCCTCGGCGCGCACGGGGGCTACACCGTGAAAAACGGCGGCGGTGAGGCTAATTAAAATAAAGACCAGGGCCGCCATACCCAGCGACCGTGAGCGGTGTGCGTCCATAGTTGTCCCTTAATTCCTACAACACAGTGTGGAATACGGCGAATCGTCGGATCGAACACAAACCCCAACATCAACGAGAACCTACCTAGCGCATTGCAAGAACCCATTGGGGAGCAGTTTCTAAGACGGTTCGTCTATGCCACAATGCATAAAATACAATATAGATACCAGTCATGTAAACCGCAGGTAAAGAGGTCTTTTAATTTAATACCAGTTGATATTTACCTGTTGACAGTTTTGTATCAAAGCGGTTGTATTTCAATGATTCGTGTATATGTTTAAACAACTTAACTTTGCCTGAAAAGCCGCTCGGGGGGATAACCGCCCCCGCCGTGGCGCAAACGAACCTGTCCCCTTACACCAAAAAGGGCGCCGACCATCGCGGTCGACACCCTTTCTCGTTAGACGCTATAAAGCCCAGCGCTTATTTGTTGACCTGGCCGGCGCGGACGGCAGCCTTCTTGCGGTCGGTGGCGTTGAGCAGACGCTTGCGCAGGCGGATGTTCTTGGGAGTAATCTCGACCAGCTCGTCGTCGGCGATGTACTCCAGCGCCTCCTCCAGCGAGAAGGTGCGGGGCGGCACCAGCTGGACGGAGATATCGGAGGTCGAGGAACGCTGGTTGCCCAGGTTCTTGGTACGGGCGATGTTGACGACCATGTCGCCGGCCTTGCTGCGCTCGCCCACGATCATGCCCTCATAGCACTCGGTGCCCGGCTCAACAAACAGCTGGCCGCGCTCCTGCAACGTACCCAGAGCGTAGGCAACGGCCTTCTCGGTGGTCATGGAGATCATGGCGCCGTTCTGACGGTTGCCGATCTCGCCGGCGTAGGGACCATACTCCAGGAAGGTGTGGTAGAACACGCCCTCGCCGTGGGTGACGTTCATGATGCGGTTCTTAAGCCCCATGATGCCGCGCGTCGGGATCTTAAACTCGAGGTGCGTCACGATGCCCGAGGTGTCCATGCTCGTCATGATGCCGCCGGAGGTGCCGAAGACCTCAACGACCTTGCCTGAGTACTCGTCCGGGCACTCGACGACGGCCTGCTCGACGGGCTCCATCTTGTTGCCGTTCTCATCCTTCTTAAACAGAACGCGGGGACGGCCGACCTGGAACTCAAAGCCCTCGCGGCGCATGGACTCCATCAGAACGGACAGGTGCAGAATGCCGCGGCCCGAGACCTCGACGCCGCTCTTGTCCTCGAGCTCCTCGATCTTCATGGTCACGTTGTTCTCGGCCTCGTTGAACAGGCGCTCCTTGAGCTGACGGGCGCCCACGATGTCGCCATCACGGCCGACGAGCGGGGAGGTCGAAGCCTCAAAGACGATGGACAGGGTCGGCGGGTCGATCTCGATGGGCTCGAGCTCGACGGGGTTCTCGGGGTCGGTGTAGACATCGCCGATATCGGTGCGGTCAATGCCCACGACGGCAGCGATGTCGCCGGCGCCGACTTCCTGGCACTCGGTACGGCCCAGGTAGTCGAAGGTAAAGAGCTGCTTGACGGTAGCGGTGGCGCTGGAGCCGTCGTTCTTCACAACCAGAATCTGGTCGCCCTGATGGATGGCGCCGGAATACACGCGACCGATGCCGATACGGCCAACGAAGTTGGAGTGGTCGATGGTCACGCACTGCATGGCCAGCGGGGCGTTCTCGTCAACCTCGGGCGCGGGCATGTCGTCGATGATCATATCGAGCAGCGGATACATGTCCATGTTGCCGTCGTTGGGGTCAAGGCGGGCAAAGCCATTCATGGCGCTGGCGTAGACCACGTGCTCCATGGCGAACTCAAGCTGGTCGTCGGTAGCGCCCAGGTCGGCCATAAGGTCGAGGCAGTCGTTGTAGGCCTTCTCGGGGTTGGCACCCGGACGGTCGATCTTGTTGATGACGATCATGATCTTAAGGCCGGTGTCGATAGCGTGACGCAGCACGAAGCGGGTCTGGGGCATGGGGCCCTCAAAAGCGTCGACCAGCAGCAGGGCGCCGTCGGCCATACGCAGCACGCGCTCGACCTCGCCACCGAAGTCGGCGTGGCCCGGGGTGTCGATGACGTTGATCTTGACGTCCTTGTACTCGATAGAGATGTTCTTGGCGAGAATCGTAATGCCGCGCTCGCGCTCCTGGTCGTTGGAATCCAGGACGCGGTCCTCGACCTGCTGGTTGGCACGGAAGGCGTCCGTGGCACGCAGGAGCTTGTCGACCATCGTCGTCTTGCCGTGGTCGACGTGGGCGATGATGGCGATGTTCCTCAGATTGTCTACGCGCATGTAGTTCCCCTATCTTCTATCCATATACAAACGGCACGCGTATGCGGCCCGCCCAGCGATACAACGCTCAGCGGGAATATTGAGCCTTTTACCGAAAACTCGTTTATTTTAGCGATTTTAGATGAGAGGGGTTTCCTCACCTGCGGGTTCAGGGTCGCTCCACATAAAACCATCGCCGGCGCCCATGCCCTCATACAGCACATATGCCGAAAAACCACTCTCGAGCGTGGTTTCGAAGAAGCTCACGAGCAGAGCATCGTGATAGCCGCCGTCAATCTCGACGCAGCCGGTGTAGCCGATGGCATAGCGAGCGATACGGCCCAGGCCCTCGTCCTTAAGACCCATCTTGTGCTCGGAGATAAAGTTGGTGGCCGCCTCGAGGCACGCCTCTTCGCCATCCCCATCGAGCGCCGCCAGATAGCGGTTGGAAGCGGCGTCCTCAATTGCCACGACCACGCCAGGGTTTTCACCGGCGGCAAGGTCATCCAAGAACGCGCCGATCAGATCGCACACCATGGCGTCGAGCTCGGCGGAGACGTTACCGGCGTCCTGCATATCCTGTGCCATCTTTAGACCTTCCCATCGAGTCTGGCGTCGTTACAGTTCTTGTGCCTCGGCGGCGATCTTAGCGGCAGCGTCGCGGGTGCGCATCATATCCATCGCGCGCTTGTCGAGCACCTTGATCTGACTGGTCAGCATGACCGCATCGACCACACCCCAGATCACGAGGCCCGTAGAGATCGAAAACCCAAGCGCACCAACTGTACCACGAAGGCGCGAGCAGATTGCCGCGACAAGGGCGGAGACGACAACCATCTTGATAAACGAGCCGAGGCGTTCGCGAAGCGTGCGGGCCTGCGTCACATAGGCAATGCGAGCCGCCTCAGAAGCCTCCGAGCGCATCTGGGCCTCGCGCGCAATGGCCGCCGCCTCAGCCGACATACCGCCGGCCATCAGCGAACGCTCCGCATCCTGGCCGCCCCGCATTTAGAAGTCATCGGGGGAGAGCGTATGGACGAACTCGTCGAACTTCTCGAACTCTTGCTCGTCGTCGACTTCCTCGGCGTGGGTAGACACAGTGCCCAGGCGATTCATGATGTCGTCCTCCACAAACATGGGGGCATTGCTGCGCACGGCAAGGGCAATGGCATCACTGGGACGGGCATCGATCTTGCGCTCGTCGCCATCGGCCAGTACGACGATCGTCGCGTAGAACACCGGCGGCTCGGCGCGAACGATCTCGATGCGCTCGAGCTTGGCACCCAGGGCGCCAACAGTATCGAGCAACAGGTCATGGGTAATCGGGCGCTCGGCGCGGCCGCTATCGATGCCGCGGCTAATGGCAGCAGCTTCAAACGAACCAGTCTGAATGGAAAGGGAACGCAGTGGCGCGGGCGAGTCCGATTTGCTGCAGCGCTCGCGAAGCACAATAAGCGATGGCACGGGACCGGCGGCCATGACGATAGTCTCTATGTCGACACGAACCATGGAACACCTCCGGTACGTAGCGGTTAACACGCGGCAGCTCCACCGCATTGATTAGCTATACTACCCAATCTTTCGCACAGCACACAAAACCAAAATGAGATTTATCGCAGACAAGAAAAAAGCCCCAAGGCAATGCCCCAGGGCTCTTCACAGTTTTGATGGTGGACCTGACAAGATTCGAACTTGTGACCTCCCGGTTATCAGCCGGACGCTCTAACCAACTGAGCTACAGGTCCATCATGGTGGAGGTTAGGGGGATCGAACCCCTGACCTCAGGCTTGCAAAGCCCGCGCTCTCCCAGCTGAGCTAAACCCCCACGGAGACAGTAATAAACACCCCAGCGGCGACTCGGCTCTCGCTGGGGTGTTTATTGCGAAAGAAAGTGGTGGACCTGACAAGATTCGAACTTGTGACCTCCCGGTTATCAGCCGGACGCTC
>CAJKGV010000013.1:0-18424 GCA_905199455.1 Collinsella aerofaciens
TGGGGGTGAACACAAACACCTCGTCGGCGAACATGTCTACCTTCAGCGAATGGATACGGACCAAGCCGCAGCTACGACAGCGCAATACCGCCGAGCCAGCCCCAACGCACGCCAGAGCCAGTACCATAAAAGCTAATGAACGAATCGAGCGACTTAGACGTAATGGCACCCTCGTTGCTCATAACGATGCCGCCGCCAACGTAGATACCCACATGACCGTAGATAAGGCCCGGAGCACCCGTGCCGCTGTGCGAGGAATCGGCCACGATCATGCCCACCTGCAGCGCCGAGCGGTCGGAGCTATAGCACCAGGCGTTAAACATGTCGCACGCATTGCCGCCAAAGTAGCCAACGCCGGCGTTACGGAAGACATTGGTGACCCACGCCGCGCACCAGTTCTGACCCGGCGAAGGCGTGGAGTAGCACGCGTTGACGACGGCCTGCTGCTTGCCCGAGCCGGCATTCTGCTGCGGAGTTCCGGGCGCGTACGATCCACCACCCGAGCTCGAACCACCCGAGTAGGAATTGTTCTTGTTCGCGGCAGCCGCGGCAGCGGCAGCCTTCCTAGCGGCCTCCTCAGCCTGGGCGGCAGCGAGGATCTCGGAATCGCGCTGAGCCATGAGCTCCTTGACGTCGTCGGAAAGACCGTTCAGCACGGTCTGGACTTCTTGCTGCTTGGCCTGCATGTCCTGCATCTGGGCAGTCTGCTGGTCCTTGAGCTTCTCTAAGTCGGCCTTCTGCGACTCGAGCTCGGTCTTTTGCGCATCGAGCTCTTCCTGGATGGTCTGAATGTCCTCGATGGCGTCGCGGTCGCTCTTGTTGATCTTCTCAACGTAATGCGCGTTGGCGACGAGTTCCTCAAACGAGCCAGAGGCCAGCAGCAGCGACAGGATGTTCGTGCCGCCGGACTTGTAGCTGGCGGCCACGCGATCGGAAAGGTCGTTGCGCTTCTTCTTGAGCTCGGCCTTCTTTTCATCGATCTGGGCCTGCGTGTCGTCAATCTTGCCCTGGACATTCTCGATGTCGTTGAGGGTCTGGGCATTCTTGTTGGCCAGCGCCGCATACTCATTTGCGATGCTGTCGAGCTGGGCCTGAACCTCGTCGAGCTGGGCCTGGGCGGCATTCAGTTTATCGGTGGTTTCTTTGGAAGCCTCCGCCGCATGGGCGCGAGCGGGCAGGCCAAAAAGAACTGCCGCAGAAGCGGCGCCGAACAGGGCCTTGAGGGCAGTGCGGCGCGAGAGCTCCTGGGAAAGGATGGAATCGCTGTTTGGTGACATATGTACTCCGTTACATGTTTATTTATATGTCGCTCAACTCATACATATTAGCGTACATATGGCGCGTCCCAACGATTTCCACGAACGGCAGGAAACTACAAGGTCAGCGGCTCGCAAGCAAATGCCAAAGATCAGGTTATGCGTACGCAAGCTCTTTTGATGAGTACGTTAGCACAATCCTCTGCTTTTCCTACAGCGCACGATTTGGGCGTCCCTGCCTGCGCTATACTCCCCTGAAGAAGTGTTCCTGATTCGATAGGAGACTACATGTCCAAAGCACTCGACCCCAAAGACACCTGCGTCCTCGTTACCGGTGGCGCCGGTTTTATCGGCTCGCACACCGTCGTTCAGCTGCTCGAGGGTGGCTACCAGGTCGTCATCGTCGATGATCTCTCCAACTCCAGCGCCGTCGCCGTCGACCGCGTCAAGACCATCGTGGGCGACGAGGCCGCCAAGAACCTCACCTTCTACGAGGCCAACGTGCTCGACCGCGATGCGATGAACAAGATCTTCGATACCCATCAGATCGACCGCGTCATCCACTTTGCCGGCTTTAAGGCCGTCGGCGAGTCGGTGAGCAAGCCCGTCGAGTACTACCACAACAACATCGAGAACACCCTGGTGCTCATCGACGTCATGCGCAACCATGGCTGCAAGTCCATCATCTTCTCGAGCTCCTCGACCGTCTACGGCGACCCGGACAACCCGCCCGTCACCGAGGAGGATCCTAAGAAGCCCGCGACCAACCCCTATGGTTGGACCAAGTGGATGATCGAGCAGATCCTTATGGACGTCCACACCGCCGACCCCGAGTGGGACGTCGTGCTGCTCCGTTACTTCAACCCCATCGGCGCTCATCCGTCGGGCCTGATCGGCGAGGACCCCAAGGGCATCCCCAACAACCTGGTGCCCTATGTCGCCCAGGTCGCCGTGGGCAAGCTCGAGGCCGTTCAGGTCTTTGGCAACGACTACCCCACCCCCGACGGCACCGGCGTGCGCGACTACATCCACGTGTGCGATCTGGCCTCTGGTCACGTTGCTGCCCTTAATTGGATGAACGGCAAGACCGGCGTCGAGATCTTTAACTTGGGCACCGGCACCGGCACCTCGGTACTCGAGGTCGTCGCCGCCTTCTCCAAGGCCTGCGGCAAGGAGCTGCCCTACGTGATTCGCGAGCGCCGTGCCGGCGACATCGCCGCCAACTGGTGCGATGCCTCCAAGGCCGAACGCATGATGGGCTGGAAGGCCCAGTACGACATCGCGGACATGTGCCGCGATAGCTGGAACTGGCAGAGCCACAACCCCAACGGCTTCGCCGACGCCGAGTAGCACTCAACCGCGGTAGATTTCTAGGCATATTCCAAAATCTACGGGCCCCGGCCTCCAATGTGAGGTCGGGGCCTTTTAGGAGCTCGTTCTCGGGCTCGAGCTCGCGCATGCACTTGCGGCCGCCGCGACCGGGTGGTTGGTCAGCTCCTTCTTCCTGACCGTCACCCATCTTCCCAGGGTCTTCTCGTTGATGCCGAGGTCGGCTGCCACTTGGGCGATGGGCTTCCCCGACGCGGCGGCGAAGTCTGCGGCCTCGGCGCGGTACCCCGCTGTGTAGGAGGGCCCGTCTGCCATGACTGACACTCCTTTCTTTTTGGCGCTGAAACGATTATCGCCGCTCAACGCCATTCCTCTAAGTCAAGTGTCCTTGAATACGATACAGTTCAAATGGACGAGGAGAATCTGGCGCTCCTCTCGATGAGCCCGGAGAGGTCCCTGGTCGTCACCTTCCCCCGCGCGAACGCGAAGCGGACGGCGGCGAGCCATGTCCTCACCGCGCGTTCCATTTAGGGAGTCCTCGAGAAGTCGATCTCTCTGTGCGATAATCGAGCTATTGAGTCTCGCGAGTTTAGAGCTGGTGATATGCATTGAAAATCAAGATGAAAAACATCGGCAGGGTCGCTGAGGCCGATATCGAGATTAATGGTATTGCCGTGATCGCCGGGGAGAACGGGACGGGGAAAAGCACGGTTGGAAAAGCGCTTTATGCGGCCTTCAACAGCATGTCCGATTCGGAGAACAAAATCGACCGCATGAGGCGCAATAGTGTTGAGCGCGCCATCAGGAAGGCATATGTGGGAAGCCCTCTCGACTCCACGTCTCGCCACAGGCGAACTGCTGGAAGAATGAATAGTTTCATCGACAGGGTTTTTTCGGGCGAGTGCACGAGGGACGAGCTTATTGATGAGATAAAGGAGTATTACGGGGAGGAGATCTCCCGTGAGATCGAATCCGATTTCACGAATGGCGTAGCAGGAGTTGCCGATCAGATTATCGAGATCATGGATATCTCCGATGATGAGGTATTTCGTGCGATTGCGACAAACAGGTTCCGAAGCGAGTTCAACGGCCAGATCAATTCGGTTTTCGGCGAAGAGCCCGGGAAGGTCGAACTCCAGATAAAGGACGCATCTACGGTTTTCTCGGTTGCAAGTGACGAGGTGGCGGAGGTGCACGATAGGAGGGTTTTGCGATTCAGGGCGCATTATCTGGACGACCCGTTCCTGATCGATTCTCTCGGAGGACCCTACGGCCCCGCTTTTCGGTTCAAGCCCCTCCTTGGACACCAGGAGGAACTGCGGCAAGATTTGATTCAGGCGACCATCCGTAACGATGACAGCGAGTCCTCGCTGTTCGAAGAGATCGCGAAGGAGCGACACCTGAAGGTTCTCATGGACAAGGTTTCCTCCTTATGTCCGGGGCATTTCGAGAGGAGCGAAAGTCGCGGTCACCTTACGTATCTCGAAGAGGGCTTCGCTCGGGGGTTGGAGCCTGGGAACCTTTCTGCTGGCTTGAAGACGTTCGCCATCATGAAGGTGCTCTTGAAGTCCGGCGCGCTAGATGCCGGAGGGACTATTATCCTCGATGAACCCGAGATTCATCTTCATCCTGCATGGCAGCTGGCCTTCGCCGAGATAATCGTGCTGCTCCAGAAAGAGCTCGGGATGCACGTCTTAATGAGCACCCATAGTCCATATTTCCTGAATGCGATCGAAGTGTATTCTAAGAAGCACGCTGTTGATGGATTGTGCTCATATTATCTTGCGGAGACCTGCACTGATGGACGCTCTCGCTTTGCCGATATAACCGGCTCGACTGAGGTCGCCTACGAGAAGCTGGCGGCTCCTTTTGATACGCTTGAGAGGGAGGAGTACGGCCTTGAGTAGCGACCTGTGCGCCTCCTGCCCTCATCCGAACTCTCCCGCGGTGCCAGATGGCAGCGATGGTTGCTCCCGTTGCAGGACCTGTATCCTAAGGGACTGCACGTCGACCATCTCCAAAACATCCAGAGACGGGAGCGTCTCTCTTGTGGATGACGATTTCCCTGTTGTCAATTTTGACTCTGTTAAAGAATGCTACTGCAAAAAGGTCAATAGGTGGATGCAACTCCCGCGCTCCGCCGATGCGCTGTATTGCGACCGGGAAACGTTATATCTAGTCGAATTTAAGAACGGCAGTCTGAAGGAGACGCTGGGGAAGAGGCTCAATCCCAAGGATGACGAAGAGCTTGGTATCAATCTTGGCCAAAGGGACGCCCTCATCGAGAAGTGCAAGGACAGCGTTTTGATCTGCTCGGACCTGTGGGGAAAGAGGACGAGATGGTTTCGCGAGCACTGCGTCTTTGTTTTGGTATACAACGAGGACAAGAACAAGACCGCGTTGAAGCGAGTTGCCAGTTCGATTAGGAGAAAAGCACGCTTTGGGCTTCCTGACAAATTGAAAGGGTTTTGCGTGAAGGATGTCTTGACGCTAACCGAAAAGGAGTTTTCGACATCGCTCCTTTCAACTTGGCGAGACGCAGAAGAAATCGCGGAGGTCGACGCGTAGGAGACCGAAAAGCATCCGGTGGCTATCTGCTCCCGATTTCGATCGTTCGTCTACAGTCGGTTTTCTTTCCGCTGCGACCGCCAGTTTGCGATGAGTCGCGCACCGTGTGAAGCTCAACACGGATGAAATACAAATAAAATCCCCCTTGCACTGTGTTGATAAATATTACTCGTCGAACTCATCTGAGCTGGGCCTTCTTGCATAGAACTGCCTGAACCTGAGCGTTTTCGGGTATCGCATTGCCCGATCGAGCACCATCGCGACCTTCTCAAGCTTGTCCTCGGGCGGACTCATAGCCACAGCCCTGCATGTCGTCCCGGTTGGAGCCGGGGTGAACCCTCAGGAAGCTCTGCATGAAGTAGCGCATCCGGTTCACGAGCCCCAGCGGGTTCTGGCCGTCGGGAACGCACTTGAGCAGCTTCGCGTTGCAGCGCTGGCTCTTCAGTGACAGCTTGTTGACAAGCGTCATGTGCGCGCCCTCCATGTCGTGGATGAGCGTGGAGCCGGGCGTCACACGGCCCTCGAACGTCGCCAAGGTCTTCGCCCTGCTCGTCTTGCCAAGGCCCTCCCGGATGAAGATTGAATTGCCTGGCTCATCGCAGCCGAGCGCGACACGGCCTCTACCCGAGACCATCATCTCTACACATAGCCCATCATTCGACAAGAACGCGCAGTTTGTCCTGCATAGGCGCATGGTGTCCCCCTCCGCCGCAAGAGGGGAGCAAAAGAAAGGTCCCCTTGTCACTACCGGACAAAGGGACCCCCCCTGGGCAAACACGCTATAAAACCTTCTTGCCGAGCGGCTGAGTCTCAGGACACCGACGGCGTACCCGTAGACCTACCCATAATCCACGCCATTTCGAGCTTCTTGGTCTTCAACGTCACAATCCGATAATCATCCAGGCATCGAAATGACCTCGTCACAGGCGGCAAGCATCTCCTCGTCATGAGTGACAACGATTACAATATGGTCTCTCTTAACTTCGTGAAGCAATTTGATCAGCGCGCCTCGACTCTTCGCATCAAGTGCTGAGGTCGGTTCATCAAAAAGCATAACGTCCGGCGATTTCAACAGCTGTCTCACAATTGCAATCTTTTGCTTCTCCCCGCCGGACACCCCTCCTTTCCCGCCGTCAAGCATCGCCGCTGCCCCGTTCTCCACAGAGGCAATCATTTCGTCTAGCCCCAATATGGCAAGCATCCGATTCAGCTTATCCATCTCGTAATCATCAGAAAGCAGCGTAAGATTATCGAGAATCGTCCCCTCAACGATAGGGGGTTCTTGCTCCGTAATGCTGACTCGACACCGCCGCAATGCGTATCGGTCGATGCAACGCTGTGACACCCCGTCGTAGCGAACGGCCCCTTCTGTGTCATCTGGATATAACCCCAATATCACTGACAGCAGCGAGCTCTTCCCCGAACCATTCGGCCCCGAGATTCCATATAGCCGACCCCTGGAAAACACGAGCCCCTCAATGCTTAAAGCGACCCTTTCCGCCCCTGGATAACGTAGCTTGATGTTCTCAAGACGGATTTCCTCAATCGGATCAAGCGCCAATTTGCCATTCGCTTCAACCGGGACATCCCAAATTCTTTTCAGCCGCTCATAGCATACGCGATTAGTCTGGTAATCCCTCCCCCAGCCCAACAAATACTGTACCGCTGAGCTTAAGTTCGAATAATATCCGACGGCAGTCACGAGAAAACCCGGCAACAGTCTCCCGCCCATCACTTCAGCCGCGCCCACAACAAGAAGACATCCTTGAGCGGTGGAAGCGACCAACGCGTTGCCAAAGGTAAATCTAGACCCTACTTCCTGATTTGCTCTCATCGTTGGATAGAGCCCATTAAAAGCTTCGACCAGTACAGCGCGGAACTTATCGAACAAAGCATGTTTGCGAATGAAATCAACTTTCTCCAACTGATCTTGTAGACAGGAAAAAAACCTCGCGCTCTGCTCTTGTACGTCAAAACTTCTCTCAAACAGCCTCGCGCGTGAAACCGCATAAAAAGCGGCACTCGCTGCCGCAAGAACAAGGCAGACCACACTCAGTTTAATATTCAGGCTACCGAGAACAAACAGGGCGAACAAAAGGGTGACAACGTTGCTTGAAACCCCCACAACCGAGTTGATTACGAAGATGACAAGGTCATTAGCGTCGTGATTGATTTGCTGGTTATAATACGACGCATTGAAGCCCTCGAAGAATGCCTGGGGAAGGTGCTTCACGTGCTCAAGCGTATCCGCATTTAAGCCGAACCCCGCATGCGACTGAAGGTTGATGTACAGCATCTCTGAGCAATACACTAGTCCCGCTCGAACCGCTTGGACCGCAACCAAAATAAGGCAACAAACGAGAACGGCGGCAAAATCGGCGCTGGCCGGCATCGCCAGTTGGTTTACTACCATGCCGGTAAGAAAGGGACCCGCAAGCGCAAGCAGCCCGACCAAAACTGTTACGACAAGATAGGCGTAGAATCGACCGCCCAGTATATATTTCCTACAGAGATTAAGCATCCGCCTCATTTTGCCTCGCACCCCGTTTTGCCGCATTCATCATCTGGGAGAGCAACATTTTTTGCTCGGCATCATACCGGAAGGAAACGCAACGTTTCCCCTCACCGTTTAAGGCGTGGTTGGGGCATCCTCCCATGCACATGGGAAAAGCGAAGCACTCTTGGCATTCCGGGTCATCCGGCTCATATGCCATCCACTTAATCATGTTCTTGCTCAACATTGGCGGCTCGAAAATAGTTCCGACCCTCCGCTCCTTCATTCCAATGTCATCCCAGCACTTATACAAATCGCCGACAGGGTCAACCACGTACGAATTGATTCCAACGGCGCAACATATCCCGAAATTCGTCCCGCCAAAAGGTTGAACTTTAAAGCCCCGCGCAATTGCCCTTTTATAAAACTCAGTCTCCTCATACGAGAACTCTTTTACAGTAAAGCAATGACTGTCGTTCGCACATACCTGATTGATATCGTCAACAGGGGCTAGATAGAAGTGAACCTTATTCATCAGGCCATTTAGCTCGAGATAATCCAATAACTCTTGAGCGGCCTCGATGTTGGTCTTGTCGACGTTGCTCCTTATCGAAATGTCGACGATGTCGGCACACTCTTTGACGTTCTTGAGAATACGTTCATATGTAGGGCTTCCGTCGTGAAGAACCCTTCTCGAATCGTGATCCGACTTCGATCCATCTATAGTCACTTGCGCGCTCGTCACACCACATGCCGCGAGTCTCCTTGCAACATCAGGCGTCAGCAGATAGCCATTTGTCACTATCGATGCGGAATAGTCACACGTTGGCCCCACGACATCTTTCAAATCCGACGTAATCCGTTCGATCATCTTCATTCCGAGCAGAGGCTCGCCGCCGTACCATCCAACTGAGAGACTTGCGATACCAGGATAGTAGTCTTTCACGAACTTGGGGAGCTGTGTCAAAACCTCCTCACCCATCGTCGTGTACGCCTGTCCCTTTTCATAGCAGTAGGGACAACAAAAGTTGCAAGCCATCGTTGGTGCAATGGTAAGGGACAGGGCGGTATTCGCAAAGCGCGCGGCGCGACTTTGCAACCTGATCTCCCCAAGCTCGTCCCTCTCCTCATTGACTAGGATGCCTCCCCTTATCAGCTCCGCGACAAGATCATCGGCATCCCGAACGTCCCCTTCTTGAATCCTTTTGAATTTCTGCGCGTATTCCGGATTTAACGACAGGATGCCGCCGGTTCGCGCATTCATGATAAGAAGACTTCCGTTATGTTCATGCACCACATTAAATTGCGACAGTTTCACTTCGCACCATCTCCATTTCCAACCAAATCCATATCGACCCTCAGACGCTGCGCATACGCCAGCGCACTACCTTCTTCGATAAAAACTGCACGAAAGCAGCAATAGACATGCGAGCGACACGATGACCGCATGGCCGCATGCAGCCATCAGGACCGTCCCGCCGGCAGCCCCGCACGCCCTCATCCAATAAGCCATGTGAACCGGGGGTAAAACGGTTGGGAAACTCATCGCGATAACAAGGCCCGCGAACGTTGCGACCAGCAAGGCTCCCGACACAAGAGATCTGATCCTGAACACCTCATATGCAACCGCAACCATCAGCGTATAAGCGGCGTCTATAACGATATTCGACAGGAGTGCCGAGGTCACATTACCAACCGTAAGGCTGTCTAGACCGCTTCCGGAGCACACGGCAAAGACCGCAGCGACACCGAGAGTAAACACGATGTAGGGGCACAGCGTATACACTTCGCAAGCCAATGTCTTTGCCGCAAACAGCTGCCAGCTGCGGAAGCCCCGAGCAATCGAAACTCCCCTTGCCGACACGCTCGTCGCATCACCGAATAGCGTCCCCGCCACAACAACAGAGACGATTGGGAAGAACACCGTATGCGCCATGGAGACGACACTTAGCCAGGAAGAGATACCCGTTGGCCCAACCCCTATCGAGAAAAGATAGCCCGGATCGGCGGAAAAGCCAAAGAACTGGCCCTCTCCCCCTGCGGAGACCCATGCGCCGGACCCGGCAAACACATAAATCCCCGCGATGCCCAAATACATCAGCGCTATTATCACGGCGAGTTTCATTCTCCTTGCGCGGAACAGTTCCGCCCTGACCGACATCCCAAGATTCATCGAACCGCCGTCCTTACAAATAGCGAGACGAGCGCAACTCCAACCGACACAAGCACAGTGCCGCCCGCATACAGCAAAACCTGAATTACACCAACATTCTGCATACTCAGGGAACACAGGTTCATCAGGTAATACACGGGCGAGAGCATGAGCAGCAAGCTGGGCTGACCGCTTCCGTATGTACTTGGGAACCACACCATCACAAATGTCGAAACCGCTATTGCAACGACGCTGCTCGCCACCACACTCCTCGTGAGCAAATACAGGGCGAAGGTAGCGGCGTACATCGAAATGAGCAGCAGCGCGATCATCAGCGCAATCGATACAAATTGGGCAAACCCTGAGCACGAGGCCCCAACGTCCCATTGGGCCATCTTGGTTAAATACAGCGCAGTCGTAGAAAGAAGATACACGGCACCGACCAGAGTGCAGTTCACCAACAGCTTCGTGATCACAATCGCCGCCTGCGACACCCCTCGCGATCTCGATACGGCGTAAGCCACGGATTCAAAGTCTCTCGACGTAGCGTAAACCGCGTAGAGAATCGTCACCGGAATCCAGACCACTGTAGACGCAAAAGACGTCCGGGCAACAGAGCCCAAAACGTCCCCTGCATCCACTAGGTTTCCAATAAAACCTATAGCCCCTCCAAGCGTATACGGGTCATCACCGGCGACCATGATCAGCACCTCAGACGAAGTCGCAGCCGCAACCACATACAGCACAGCCGCAAGCGCAATCATCAGAGCGGTCGCCGGGTGCCTGGCGAGCAACCATACCTCGCTCCGAAAAGCTGAGATGAACTCGCGTTTCATCACAGCTCGCTCTCTCGACCGATGAGCTCCGAATAAAACTCCTCAAGGCTCTTCCTATGAGAATACGCCTCCGCAACCCTCACACCTGCGGTCGAGAGCGCTTCGATTGCAATGCCCCGCCCTTCCTTTTTCTCCTCATAGCGCATAAGGACGCTGCCGTCCGGCAGAAAAGAATGTGAGGTCTCATCTCCGAGAACCGATCTCGTTCGCTCCAGATCGTCCACATGCAACACGAAACCACCGCGGCATGACTTTTCCAGCTGAGGTGCGGTCATCCTTCGAATGAGGCGACCATGACTTATGAAGAGGTAATCAGTTGCCAGCTTGTGCATCTCCTCAAGATTGTGGCTGGATACGAGAATCGTTTTACCTTGATCTTTGTTAAGATGCGTAAGGATTTTTCTTACTTCGACTATCCCCATCGGATCCAGGCCGTTTGTCGGCTCGTCCAGGATCAACAGCTCCGGATCGCCCAGCAACGCTATGGCCAGATCGAGACGCCTCCTCATTCCCATTGAGAAGTTCTTCACTTTCTTCCCGCCGGCCTCCCCCAAACCGACGGTTGATAACACACCGTCGATGGAACGATCGGTGGGAAGCCCCCACTCAATACAGCGAACGACCAAGTTGTCTCGCGCGGTCAGATTAGGATACGAAGCATTGAGGTCGGGCATATAACCCAGCCTTTCCCTGCAGCTCCGTATTTCACGTCTCCCGGTTTGCCCAAACATCGAGATCGTTCCTGACGATGGCTCCGAAAGCCCCGTGATCAATCGAATTAACGTGCTCTTGCCGGCACCATTCTCCCCAATGAGTGCACACAGCTCGCCTTCCATTAAAGAGAACGAGACTGATTTAACCGCTTCAAACCCGCCATATCTCTTGGATATGGCACGCAATTCAACTGGGACTTCCCGCATGGACGACATCCTCCCCGTCAATAAAAAGGGACGACATGGCAATTGTGCGGGGTTATAGGTAACGTCGGTTCGCCCCCCATATTGCAATGCCACATCGCCCCTCAGGCGCTGCTGGCCAAAATATCTTTGAACAGTCTGTGCACGCCGTACGGCGTGCACTATCCGCTAAAAGCGGATAGTGCACTCCTGTGAAGAACACTTGGTGCTGCAGCTGCCGTGCGCGTAAAAGAAGCAATTGTTGCACATGGGCTCAGCCCCGGCTGACGGCTCGGTAATCCATTCCATTTCATTCCCCTCCTTTCGCGGTAGAAAGCCAGTTCATCTCTGCCCCCTAGAAACGGAACGTGCAGGACTGATTGGGGCACCTCTTCGTGCATCCCCCGTGCGCGTAGAAGAAGCAGTTGCCGCACGCGGGTGCAACGCCTTCCTCCGGCTCGTTAATCCAATCCATCTCTCCCTCCTTTCCTTGCATACCGAATTGATAATGTTATTCTAATTCGATATGTATCATATTTCAATATAAGCTTATTTATATATTACACAAGGTAAGCACCCCCCTGCATCCAGCACAGGAAATGACTCTCTCGTTCCCCAGTGACGCGGCGAGAAATACAGGCCACTGCAGGACGTTGAATGAACAGCCCGTGAAAACCGTTGTTTTCACGGGCTGCACCTGCTCAATACTTTTTTATTCTCCAGCCTCAGTCGTCTCTAAGATCGACCACGTAAACATGATCTGACTCCAGGACCGGGTCATCACCCGTCGCGGTCGCCCTGCTCAGCGCGTTGCGGGCGCGCCGCGTCGCCAGTTCCTCAAGTTCTCTTTCGTTGACGCGCTTAATAAGATCGCCAGGCTGGCAATCAAGCTCTACGCAAATATCCAGCAATGTCTTTAACCTAATTGCCTTCACCTTGCCATTTCGTATTTTTGAGATACTTGCCGGTGTGTGCCCGGTCGCCCGAATGATATCCGTACTCGTCTTTCCGCGTCGAAGCAATAAGCTTTCAAGCTCAATAATCAGATAGTCCATTCCGCCCCTCACACCAAATCCTCGGTCTGGTCTTGAAGCAGAGCTCCGTAGCGCCATATCGCAGAAATCGAGAAGCAGCAAACGGCCCCCAGCACAGCACCAATATCTATGGGCAGGGCCAGGTTTTCAAACATCGAATAGGCGTTCCCCAGCAAGTCGAAGGGGCCAATCACTATCGAAAGAAACCCCGGAGAAAACAAGAGGTCACCTATTGCCGCTGCAACAAACAGCCACCCGATAATCGAGATTCTTCGAGCATGCGAAAGGGTAAAGGGCGATTCGCCATGAGCCATGTCCATGCTGATTCCCCGCAGGGTCCATGTGGCCCCTCCGGAAATCAGAAGATACATCAAAGGAACCACTACGGAAACCGTCTTTGATGGATCATATAGGTTTCCTTGAGCAGCCATAAGCCCAATGGAAATAACCACCACCACCGAACAGCAACACACCGCTATAAACAGCGCCGTAAACAGAATCCCAAGCCTTCTTCCGAGAGTCATCATCTTCTGGATGGACTTATCGATCTTCTGGGCGCTATTCACCACAGCTCCTCCTAAAGCAATCAGAGGTCTTCTTACTTACTGTTTTTCCTACATTGTAACGAACTCGATAAGAAGAGGGTCGCTTCACGCCGCGCAATCCCGAACTCCAAGCGTTTCTCATCAGCATTGCCCATCTTTCGAGTCGAAATTCAAATCCAGTTTCTTATCGCATGCTGAAATCAACCCGAACTGGATGTGACTGGAAAACAGCGCGCTGCGTCGGTCGCGCTTTCCCGAGCGACTCTGGCACAACAGACGATATGAGTTGAACATTGGGGCCTCTCCCCTTGCAGCTCTCTCGTGGGTCGGGCGACAATGGTCGTACCATCAACCGCGGCCGCGCGCTGCGGGCCCTCGGCCTCGGCTGCGTCGTCGGGGCGGTCCCGAAGATGCACCGGCCCGCGGCCGACCGCGGCCGCAAGAACGACCGCCGCGACGCCGAGTGGCTGGCACGCATGCTGGCGCGCCGCAACGTCGTCGAGGTGTGGGTCCCCGACGAGCGCCCTCGAGGACGCGCGCGACGACCTGCAACACGCCAAGCAGCGGATGTCGAAGTTCCTGCTGCGCCACGGCCTCGTCTTCGACGAGACGACGCCGGCCGGCAGGCGCAGGGGCGCCTGGACGGGGGCCTACTGGGACTGGACGGAGTCCCTCTCCTTCGACGAGCCCGACGACGCCGCGGCCTACGAGCACTACATGGACGGAAATGACCTGGTAGAGAACCCTCGCACCGTCTACGTCGCAGGGGACGTAGACGAACTCGTCGAGCACGAGCAGCCTCGCGGGCGACACGTCGTTCAACAGTTTCGACAGCGTTCCCTTGCGCTTCGCGTTGCCGAGCTCGAGAACCAGCTGCGCGGTCTGCCAGAACCTGACCGACATGTCCGCGGCGACCGCGCGCATCGTGAGGGCGACTGCCATGCGCGTCTTGCCGCGCCTGGACTTACCGAAGAAGACGAGGTCTTCGCGCGATTGTTTGTGTCAACGGCCAACTGAATGTGAACCCTTCTTGCATTGTTGCAACCTGGCTGGCAGCCGGTCTTTAATGACGACGACCATTGTCGCCCGACCCACAAAAGAGCCGCAAGGGGAGGAGCTCCCAATGTTCAACTCATATCGTCTATGGCGCACTACCATTCACCGAAAGTCGGCAACTTTTTCATTCTCTCTATACATGTTTAAACAACATGTTCTACAATAGGGACAATAGCAATGGAAACTCGGGACGAGCCGTCTATCCATCTACGGCGCAGCCCCTTATTCAAAAGGACGGTGAGTGCATCCATGGAGCGTGCAAGCGGCGTTCTGATGCCCGTTTCGTCATTGCCCGGACCTTACGGTATCGGCGGCTTTGGCTGGAACGCCTATGACTTTGTCGATTTCCTCGCCTCGTGCAAACAACATTACTGGCAGATTCTCCCCCTTACGACAACGAGCTATGGCGACTCGCCCTATCAGTCGTTCTCGGCCCGTGCGGGCAACCCCAATTTCATCGACTTTGCCGAGCTTATCGAGGCCGGCTATCTGGAGCAGTGCGATATCGACGGCGTGTACCTGGGCTCCGACCCCAGCAATGTCGACTATGGTGCCATCTTTGGTGGCCGTCGTCAGATTCTCGACCGCGCCGCCGAGCGCTTTGCCGCCGACAAGCCGGCCGACTTCGACGACTTTGTCCAAGCAAACGAAGACTGGCTCATCCCCTACTGCGAGTTCATGACCGTCAAGGAGGAGTGCGGTCTCAAGGCCTTTTGGGAGTGGCCCGCAGAGCTCCGTACCCGCGGCGAGGCTTCTGCCAAGGTCTGCGCCGCCCATCCCGCGCGCATGCTCTACCACCAGATGACGCAGTACTTCTTCAATCGTCAGTGGAGCCGCCTCAAGGCCTATGCCAACGAGCGCGATATCCTCATCATCGGCGACCTGCCCATCTATGTCTCGCGCGACTCCGTCGAGATGTGGGCCACGCCCGAGCTCTTTAAGATCGACGCCGCCGGTAATCCTGTGAGTGTCGCCGGCACGCCGCCCGACCAGTTCTCGGCCACCGGCCAGTACTGGGGCAATCCCATCTACGACTGGGACGCCATGGAAGCCGACGGTTTCTCCTGGTGGGAGGGCCGTATCCGCGCCGCCCTCGACATGTACGATGTCATCCGCCTGGATCACTTCCGCGGCTTCGAGGCCTATTGGGAGGTGCCGTTCTCCTCGCCCGATTCGTCCTACGGTTCGTGGACGCAGGGTCCCGGCCTCAAGTTCTTCAAGACGCTCGAGGAAAAGCTCGGCACGCTGCCCATCATCGCCGAGGACCTGGGTTTCCTCACTCCCGGTGTCATCGACATGCGCGACAACTCGGGTTTCCCCGGCATGAAGATCCTGCAGTTCGCCTTTGAGGGCACCAACTCGTACTACCTGCCGCATAACTACATCGCCAACACCGTCGCCTATGTGGGCACCCACGACAACGAGACGGCGCGCGGCTGGTTTGAGGGAACGGCCACCCCGCGTCAGCGCGAGCAGGCAGCCCTGTACACCCATCAGCAGGCCGGCGAACCCATCGCCGACGCGCTCAACCGAACCATCGCAGCCAGCGTGAGCGACACGTGCATCTACACCATGCAGGACCTGCTCAACTTGGGCAACGAGGCGCGCATCAACACCCCTGCCACCCTGGGCGGCAACTGGACCTGGCGCATGCTCGACGGCGCCATCACCCGCGAGCTCGAGCACAAACTCACCGACTGGACCGAGACCTACTTCCGCATCCCGTCGGAAGCCGAAATCGAGCTTCCTCAATAGGAGCTACCGCGCCCGACCCCTCCCCACCGTGCGGACGCGCTTGCTTTCCCGCGCGAGGCCACCCCAATCCCCTCGCGCGGGATTCTTTTGAATTTCTGACATGTAGTCAACTCACCACAGGAGGAAACATGCCCCGCATCAATCTCGCGGATCTTGCCGAGCAGTCCTTTGGAACTTCGCTCGAGCAACTCGATGACCGCCGCATTTACAAACTGCTGGTCAAGCTCGTGCAGGAGCGCTCTGCCGCCTGCCCGCTCAACAACGGCAAGAAAAAGCTCTATTACATTTCCGCCGAATTTTTGATCGGCAAGCTGCTCATCAACAACATGATCGACCTCGGCATCTACGACGAGGTTAAGGACCAGCTCACCGCCGCAGGCCACGACCTCAACAAGATCGAGGAGTTCGAGGTCGAGCCGTCGCTCGGCAACGGCGGCCTGGGCCGCCTGGCCGCGTGCTTCCTGGATTCCATCGCCACGCTGGGCTTGACCGGCGATGGCGTGGGCCTCAACTATCACTACGGCCTGTTCCGTCAACGCTTTGTCGACAACCAGCAGAAGGCCGTCCCCGACGAGTGGCTCGGTGAGCAGGACATCCTAGTCGACGACGACCGCTCCTACACCGTCGAGTTCGGCGATTTTGCCGTTACCTCCAAGCTCGTCAACATCGACGTGCCCGGTTACGGCCAGCCCACCAAGAACCGTCTGCGCTTGTTCGACCTGACGAGCGTCGACGACGGCCTGGTCCCCGGCAGCTCCATCGACTTCGACAAGACCGAGATCGCCAAGAACCTCACCTTGTTCCTCTACCCCGACGATTCCGACGAGCAGGGCCGCCTGCTTCGCATCTACCAGGAATACTTCATGGTGAGCAACGCCGCCCAGCTCCTGATCGACGAGGCCATCGAGCGCGGCAGCAACCTGCACGATCTGGCCGACTACGCCGTGGTCCAAATTAACGACACGCACCCCACCATGGTCATCCCCGAGCTCATTCGCTTGCTCACCACCGAGCATGGCATCGAGTTTGACGAGGCCGTGACCATCGTACGCTCCATGGTCGCCTACACTAACCACACGATCCTTGCCGAGGCACTCGAGAAGTGGCCGCTCGTCAGCCTGCAGAAGGTCTCCCCTGCCATCGCCGACATTATCGTCAAGCTCGATGAGATCGCGAAGGCCGAGCACGATGACCCGCGCGTCGCCATCATCGACGAATACGACACCGTCCACATGGCCCACATGGACATCCACTTTGGCTTCTCCATCAACGGCGTAGCCGCCCTCCACACCAAGATCCTGGAGGACACCGAGCTTCATCCGTTCTACGAGATCTATCCCGAGAAGTTCTCCAACAAGACCAACGGCATCACCTTCCGCCGCTGGATCCATGGGGCCAACCCCGCGCTCGCCAGCCTGCTCGACGATGTAATCGGCACCGACTGGCGCAGCACCGGCGATCTGAGCAAACTCGCCAAGTTCGCCGACGACAAGGATGTTCTTGAGCGCCTGGCCGCCACCAAGGTCGAGGCCAAGGCCATCATGCGCCAGTTCATGGCGCTCGAGCAGGGCGTGACCATTCCCTCCAACGCCATCATCGACGTCCAGGTCAAGCGCATCCACGAGTACAAGCGCCAGCAGATGCTCGCGCTCTACATCATCTGGAAGTACCTCGATATCAAGAACGGCAACAGACCTAAGCACCCCGTCACCATCATCTTTGGCGGCAAGGCGGCGCCTGCCTACACCATCGCGCAGGACATCATCCATCTGATCCTGACGCTGTCGCAGTGGATTGCAAACGACCCCGACGTGGCTCCTTACCTGCAGGTTGTCATGATCGAGAACTACAACGTCACCGCCGCCGAGCGCGTGATTCCCGCCGCTGACATCTCCGAGCAGATCAGCCTGGCCTCCAAGGAGGCGAGCGGCACCTCCAACATGAAGTTCATGCTCAACGGCGCCCTAACCCTGTGCACGCTCGACGGTGCCAACGTGGAGATTGCCGAGCTCGTGGGCGACGAGAACATCTATACCTTTGGTGCCTCGTCCAAACTGGTCGAGCAGCTCTACGCCGACGGCACCTACAACGCCGGTGCGCTCTACCGCAAGCCCGGCATTAAACTGCTGGTGGACTTCATCACCAACCCGGCCTTTATGGCAACCGGCAACGCCGAGCGCCTGCAGCGCCTGCACGACGACATTAAGGGCAAGGACTGGTTTATGGCCCTGCTCGACATTGAGGAGTACATCCAGACCAAGGAGCGCGTGCTGGCCGACTACGAGGACCAGGACGCCTGGATGCGCAAGGCGCTCATCAATATCGCCAACGCCGGCACCTTCTCGTCCGACCGTACGATCTCCCAGTACAACGACGAGATCTGGCACCTGAGCTAATTCGGTTTCATCGCCCATCCTCTTGAAAACGGAGCCACGGCAACGCGGCTCCGTTTTTTGTGCCCGCACGTTACCCTGTGACCCGACTCGGCCAAACAATCTCGATC
>CAJKGV010000014.1:0-18414 GCA_905199455.1 Collinsella aerofaciens
GGCTAGGTGTTACAGGTCGAGATATACCGGTGGGTTGGGTCCCGTTTGTCTAAATCTGTAACATCTGGGGCTCATTTTGCCGAGTTGTTGTTATAGATTGAGATTTTCTGGCAGGCGGGTTTGGTTTGTCTCGATCTGTAACAGGTAGGGGTCAAAAGTGGGTCTTACTGTTACAGATTGAGATTGTTGAGGTTGGGTCGAGGGGAATATCTCGATCTGTAACAGTAAGACCCAGTTTTGCCGCGTAACTGTTACAGATTGAGACAAACCGACGGGCCGCCCCGTCCCATCCACCAGCCGCCACCTGATATTCGCCGATTTTCGTTGTGCCGCTGTGCCCCCATGCCATATCCTCTAGACAACTACGCGGCATCATCGCCGCCGCGCCTACAAGAGAGGAATGTCCATGACCGCACCTGCATCCAAGCTGCTCCAGCCCATTACGGTTGGCCCCCTTGAGCTCAAAAACCGTATTATGTTTCCGCCGCTGACCACCGGCTACGAGGAGCGCGACGGCTCCATTGGCGAGCGCAGCCTGGCTTTTTACGAGCGTCTGGCCCGTGGCGGCGTGAGCTACATCGTCATCGGCGACGTTGCTCCCGTCATGACCGCAAGCCCCACGCCCAAGCTGGCAACCGACGCCCAGATCCCCACGTTTAAGGCGCTGGCCGATGCCGTCCACAAGCACGGTGCCAAGGTCGCGCTGCAGCTGTTCCACCCCGAGTACGACGTGCCCGGTGTCGGCCGCATGGTCATGGGTTCCATGGCCGCCGCCAAGGCCGCGCAGGAGGCCAAGGCCGCCGGCGACGAGGAGACCTTTGCCGCCAAGATGGCCGAGTCCAACGAGATCCGCAACCAGGCCTACGCCAAGCTGCATCACGACATGCAGCACTTTGTGAACGAGGCGAGCGTAGAACAGCTCACCCAGATCAAGGAGGCCATCGCTGCCTCGGCCGCTCGCGCGCAGCAGGCCGGCATCGATGCCATCGAGGTCCACGGCGACCGCCTGGTGGGTTCGCTGTGCTCGGCCATCCTCAACCAGCGCACCGACGAGTACGGTGGCTCGTTCGAGAACCGTGTCCGCTACGCGCTGGAGGTCGTCGCTGCCATTAAGGAAGCCGCGCCGCAGCTGATGGTGGAGTACAAGCTCCCCGTGATCATGGAGAACCCCGACGGCACGCCGCGCGGCAAGGGCGGCCTGCAGCCCGACGAGGCCTGCGAGTTTGCCAAGCTGCTCGAGGGCGCGGGCATCGACATGATCCAGGTCGCACAGGCCAACCACACCGGCAACATGGGCGACACCATTCCGCCCATGGGCGCCATGCCCTACAACTGGACGCTGCCCGTGGCCGAGCGCGTCAAGGCCCTGGTCTCCGTGCCGGTGGCAACCGTCGGCCGTGTTGTCTCGGTCGAGGCCGGCGAGAAGATTCTGGAAGACGGCGCCGCCGACATCATCGCCTATGGCCGCTCGCTCATGTGCGACCCCGACATTGCGCTGAAGGCCGCCACGGGTGAGCCCATCCGCGAGTGCCTCAACTGCAACAAGGGCTGCGTCGACGCGATTCAAAACCGCAAGTACATCTCGTGCGTGCTCAACGCCGAGAACGGCGACGAGGCGACCATCGCCATCAAGCCGGGCGAGGGCGACAAGAAGATCGCCGTGGTGGGCGGTGGCATCGCCGGCCTGGAGGCCGCACGCGTGGCGGCCAAGCGCGGCTACGACGTGACCATCTACGAGGCGAGCGATCACTTGGGCGGCCAGATTGTGCTGGCGGCTGCGCCTCCGCGCAAGGACGAGATCATGCGCTCGGTCGAGTACTACGAGAAGATTCTGCCTGGCCTGGGCGTGAAGGTTGAGCTCAGCCATGCCGCTACCGCTGAGGACCTCAACGCCGCCGACGCCGCGATTGTGGCTGTGGGCGCGCACGACGTGGTCATCCCCGTTCCGGGTGCCGACTCGGACAAGGTCGTCTCGAGCTGGGACGTGCTGGCCGGCAAGGTGGAGCTTACGGGCCGCGTCGCCGTCATTGGCGGTGGCCTGGTGGGCACCGAGACTGCCGAGTACCTGCTGCAGCGCGGCTGCGAGGTGGCGATTGTCGAGATGCTCGACAAGATTGCCGCGGGCGAGTCCGAGACCATTCTGCCGCTGATTATGAGCGACTTTGCAGAGCACAACGTGGAGCAGCACGTGAAGACCCGCCTGACCGCCATTACCGACGAGGGCGTGGAGGCCATTCGCACTACCGAGGACGGCGCCGAGGAGCCGGTGAAGATCGCCTGCGATTACGTGGTGATGGCCGTGGGCTCCAAGGCCAACGCGTTTGACCTGAATGGCGTGACGGTGCCCGTGACCTGCGTGGGAGACTGCTCGGGCGAGCGCACCGCCGACATCGCGAGCGCCATTCGCACGGCATATCACGCGGCCAACGAGCTGTAGTTAACTTCGCGGCCAGGCGGGGCGGTAGCACGGATCCGTCTCGCCCGGCTGTGTCCCGTCGGGTGTCAACCGGTGCGGGGCCTGCAAGCGCAGCAGGTCCCGCCCTTTTGTTTTGCTCTGGTGGATGGCAATGCGCGGTAATCATGAGGAGTGAGGACGTCTACTGCCTTGCAGATTACTCAAAATTATTGGGGGAGGGTTAATAACTATATCTTCTATACCAAAGGACATAAAGAGATGCCAATTTTGTTGACAAGCGAATGACGATTAGCTGCGAGTCAGCTACCAGCGTAAATAATCGATAAAGAAATGTCGTAATTTGGTGCCAAATGCCCAGATAACGCCGCGTCTATTTTAATTAACTGCTTTGAGCAAACAGTAAAATGCTACTATCTAACTTGCACGTAAGAAAGCAGATTAACGGTTAAGGCTAAGAAGTGGCAGGTATGTCGGAAGCAACTAGGACTCGCACGCATGCGCCCGAGGTTAGGCAGCGCGCCGTCGAGGTCCTCCAAGAGGGGGTCGGTCATCGCGCCCTCGCCGCGGAGCTCGGCATTCCCCAGGCCACGGCTCGTCAGTGGGCCCGCGCATATGCCGTGGGCGGTGCCGACGCCGTTCTCAACGCCGGTTCGCATCATCACACCTATTCGTACGAAGTTAAGCTCGCCGTGGTCAAGGACCGCTTGGAAAACGGCTTAACGGTTCGCGAGGCCATGATCAAGCACAAGATTCCCAGCGAGTCTTCGGTCAAGGCTTGGTGCCGTCAGTACCGCGAGAGCGGTGAGTCCGCACTGGTCGATAAGCCGCGCGGTCGCAAGCCGCGCGTTAAAAAGGCGGAATAGCGAACGGGATGGTGCGCCCACAGGGGCGCATTTTTCTTGCCGCGCCAACTTTTTGGACCGGCGCGAGCCTATCGGGACATCCTCCAACGTGGTCAATAAACCGCGCGCAGTGGCCCGCGCGTCTGTCGTTGCGGTAAGGGAGCGTCACCCCTCTACTCCAATGCGGACGTACCCTTGCCCCGTACGCCTAAAACTCCCCAGTTGACCGAAAACCTGCCACCGCAACCCCGTAATTGAGCTATAACGTTAAACAATTGCAGCGTTTTTGCATGGGGGAGTGATGGTATGACGCTACTGTATTTCCTTACCCTGTTTCCGCTGGTACCGGCGCTGGGCATGCTGCTCGCGCGCGGTGACCGCGCCCGCGATGCGGTGGGGCTCATAGGCTCCGGCATTATTATGGCGGTGACAGTTGTAGTCGCCGTCATGTTTTTTGGCACGGGTCCGCAGAGCTTTGAGGTTGCCCCCGGCACCTCGCATGTGCTCTCGATCATCAGCTCCGTCATCGATGTCATCCTGTGCGCCGTCATCCTGTACAACGCGTACAAATATAGGAACGCGCTCACCACGGTGCTCGGCATAGTCCAGCTGGTGGGCTCGCTCGCCTTTGCAGCCATGACGCTGCCCGCGGCCGAAGCCGTCACGGCGACGCCGCTCTACCTGGACTACATGAGTGTGATCATGGTCCTCGCCGTCGGTATCGTCGGCAGCCTAATCTGCGTGTATGCCCTGGGCTACATGAAGGACTTCCAGGCCCATGACGAGCACGAGGCCGCGCTGCACGGGCAGACCGCGCCCGACCGTCGCCCGCAGTTCCTGGCGCTTATGTTCCTGTTCCTCTCGGCCATGTTCGTCATCGTGACGAGCGACAACCTTGAGTGGCTGTTCTGCGGCTGGGAAATCACCACCGTGTGCTCGTTCCTTATGATTGGCTACACGCGCACGCCCGAGGCCATCAAGAACGCTTTCACCCAGATCATCCTTAACATGCTGGGCGGTATCGCGTTTTTGGCGGGCCTTATGTTCTTGCACGTTAACGGCATGCCGCTGACCATCTCGGGCATGATCGAGCTTTCCGGCGCCGGTACCGCGCAATCCGCACTGCTGGTGATGCCGGTCATCCTGTTGTCGCTCGCCGCACTCACCAAGGCCGCACAGATGCCGTTCCACACTTGGCTGTTGGGTGCCATGGTTGCCCCCACTCCCACGAGCGCCCTGCTGCACTCGTCAACCATGGTTAAAGCCGGCGTGTTCCTAATGGTCAAGCTGAGCCCGCTCTATGCTATCTATCCCGTAACCGGCTTTATGGTCACGAGTGTGGGTGCCATCACGTTTTTGCTTGCTGCCCTCATGGCCATCTCGCAGAGCAACGCCAAACGCGTGCTCGCGTACTCCACCATTTCCAACTTGGGCCTCATCAGTGCCTGCCTGGGTGTCGGCGCGCCCGAGGCCGTATGGGCGGCCATCTTTCTGATCCTGTTCCACACGGTGGCAAAGTCGCTGCTGTTCCTGTGCGTGGGCACGGCCGAGCATCATATCGGCAGCCGCGATATCGAGGACATGGACGGTATGTTCAGCCGCATGCCGCACCTGACGCGTCTGATGATGCTGGGCATCATGGGCATGTTTGTGGCGCCGTTTGGTATGCTCGTGTCCAAGTGGGGCGCCCTGGTGGCGTTCGCGCAGACTGGCAACGTGCTCATGATCATGGTGCTGGCCTTTGGCTCGGCCGCGACGTTCTTCTTCTGGGGCAAGTGGCTTGCCAAGCTTTCGGGTGTCGACCCCACGGCTCAAAACGTTGAGGTCAATGTCCATAAGACCGAATGGATGGCGCTCAACACCATCGCCGCGCTGCTGATTCTGTGCTGTGTGGCGTTCCCGCTCATCTCGAGCGGTCTGGTGTCGCCTTACTTGGCCATGGTGTTTGGCCGCGTGCCATACGTTATCGGCAAGGATGCCATGTATCTGATGGTCGTTATCGTGGCGTTTATCGCCGTGGTGCTGCTGACTTCATTCCGCGTGAGCAATAAGCCGCACGTCAACGTGTACCTTTCGGGCGTGGGAACC
Organism: Collinsella aerofaciens; assembly: GCA_905199455.1. Taxonomy (GTDB): domain Bacteria; phylum Actinomycetota; class Coriobacteriia; order Coriobacteriales; family Coriobacteriaceae; genus Collinsella; species Collinsella aerofaciens_AW. The sequence continues at coordinate 5,347 of CAJKGV010000014.1, forward strand.
GACAAATATCGCCATTTCCGCGGCTCGATGGGACGCGAGGTGAAGGCCGAAAAGCGCAATTGGTATTCGGAGGATGCCCTTGGCGAGAAGCGTATTGGCCCCGCGGGTAGCGTCGTGTGCTGCAGCATTATCTTGTTTGCGCTGCTGTGTTGCGCGTGGATTGGGCCCGAGAGACTTGCCATGAGTGCGCCCTCGGTGCTGCGCGGCAAGTATTTTGAAGGTTCGGGTGTCGTGGGCATTTTTATTGGCACCGTGGCGTTTGCCCTGCTGGCGCCGCTTGTGGGCGGCCTGATCGACGGCCTCGACCGCAAACTTTCGGCCCGCATGCAGGGCCGCGTGGGCCCGCGCCTGCTCCAGCCATTCTACGACGTTGCCAAGCTGCTGCGCAAAGCCCCCGCCAGCGTAAACACCATGGACGATACCTACATGGCATGTGCGCTCATCTTTACCGTGGTGGGCGGCGGCATCTTTGTGTCGGGCTCCAACACGCTGCTGTGCGCGTTTATGGTTACGCTCGCCGCGATCTTTGTGGTGCTGGCGTCTGCCTCGACGCAAAGCCCGTTTGCCCAGGTCGGCGCCGATCGTGAGTTGCTGCAGGTTATGAGTTACGAGCCCGCCGTTCTGCTGATGAGCGTGGGCCTGTACCTTGCTACCGACAGCTTCGATTCCATCGCCGTGACGGGGCAGTCGGCCCCCATCATCGTGTACAGCGCACCCATTTTTCTCGCGTTGCTCGCGGTGCTTACCATCAAGCTGCGCAAGTCGCCGTTTGACCTTTCATACTCGCATCACGCGCATCAGGAGATTGTCCAGGGTGTCGCCACCGAGATGAGCGGCGGCACGTTGGCCAAGATGACCCTTATGCACTGGTGCGAGACCGTGCTGTTTTTGATGTGGGTGGGCATGTTCTTTGTCTGGGACAACCCGGTGAGCTGGGTGGTCGCCCTGGTCGTGATGGCTGTGACGTATTTTGTCGAGGTGCTGATCGACAACACCTTCGCACGCAGCACTTGGCGCAGCTGCTTTAGGCTCGGATGGGGCGCGGCGCTGGTGTTTGGCCTGCTCAACCTTATGCCCATCCTCGTCGACGTGTTTATTTAGGAGGCGGCATCCATGGATCATAAAATGTCGCGCTCGCCGTGGGTTATTCATTACGACGGCTCGAGCTGCAACGGATGCGATATCGAGGTGCTGGCCTCGCTCACGCCACTGTTCGATGCGGAGCGCTTTGGCGTGGTCAACACCGGCAACCCCAAGCATGCGGACATCTTTTTGGTGACGGGGTCGGTCAATGCCCAGAACCTGCCTGTCGTGCGCCAGATCTACAACCAGATGCTCGAGCCCAAGTGCGTGGTGGCCTGCGGTATCTGCGCGTGTTCGGGTGGCGTGTTCCGCGATGCCTACAACGTGATCGGCGGCGTGGACCGCGCGATTCCCGTGGACGTGTACGCGCCCGGGTGCGCCATTCGTCCCGAGACCGTGATCGATGCCATTGTGGAGGCGTGCGGCATCCTGGACCAGAAGGAGGCCGTGATGCGCGCCGGCGGCGATCCGCTTACCGTGGGCGGCGCCGCAACCTGGGACGGTGGCGTTGAGCTGGGCGAGGACGGGTTTGTGGCTGCGGGGGCCGGGGGCGGTGTCGACGCAGGCACGGCTGACGGCGCGCCCGCTGCTGCAAAGGAGGCCGAGTAATGCAAAAGGCAATCTACACCACCGTCGGGATCGATGAACTGTTGCCGCGTGTGCAGGCGCTCAAAGGTACCGGCGCGCGCTTTGTGCAGATGCATGCCGAGCGCTGTGTGGACGACGGATCGTATCGCTTGGTCTATACGTTTATCGACGTTCGTGCTGCTCAGGAGCATATTGCGCAGGACGGCAGCTATGCGATCGAGAACCTGGTGGTTGAAGGCATCGACCAGTACCAGGAGATTCCGTCCATCAGCTCGTACTATCCGGCGGTATTCCCGTTTGAAAACGAGGCGCACGACCTGTTTGGTCTTGCCATCACCGATATGCAGATTGACTTTAAGGGCTTTTTCTACCAGGTCTCGACTGCCGAACCCATGAGCGTTATCACGCCCGAGGTGAAGGCCGCGCGCGAGAAAGCCATGAAGGTGCGTGCCGCCGCCGAGGCCAAGGCGCGCAAGGCCGCTGCCGAGAAGTCCGCCGCGGCTGCGGCTGCTGCAGGGGAGAGCGCTGCGAGTGCCGGCGATGCTTCGGCTGCGGCGAGCGCCCAGTCCGCTGCGGCTGCCGGCTCCGATGCTCAGCACGATGAAACTGCTGCGAAGGCCGCGCTCAAGGCTGCCGAGATGGAGGCAAAGCTCGCCGCCATGGATCCCGAGAAAGCGGCCAAGGTCCGCGCGGCGCTTGCCGCCAAGGTCGCCCGCGACAAGCAGAAAAAGGAGGCGTAAGGTCCATGGCACATCGCTCCGTTATTCCGTTTGGCCCGCAGCACCCGGTGCTGCCCGAGCCGCTTCATCTGGACCTGGTGATCGAGGATGACCGCGTCATCGAGGCAATTCCTCAGATCGGCTTTGTGCACCGCGGACTCGAGAAGCTCACCGAAAAGCGCGACATGCACCAGTTTGGCTACATCGCCGAGCGCATCTGCGGCATCTGCGCCGTGGGCCACAGCTGCGGCTATGCCAGCGCCTGCGAGCGCATGCTCGACATCGAGGTGCCCGGCCGTGTGCAGTATATCCGCACCATTCTGCACGAGCTTTCGCGCATTCATTCGCACCTGCTGTGGCTGGGCCTGCTCGCCGATGCCTTTGGCTTTGAGGCGCTGTTCTATCGTTCGTGGACGCTGCGCGAGCAGATTCTCAAGATCTTTGAGAGCACCTGCGGCGGCCGCGTGATCCTTTCGATTAACGAGATCGGCGGCCTTAAACACGACATCGAGGACTCCGAGCTGGCGGGGATTGTCCAGACGCTCGATGCCATGCGCCCCGACTACGAGGCCCTGGTGCATACGTTTTTGGACGACGACAGCTGTGGCGAGCGCCTGCATGGCGTGGGCGTGATTAGCAAGAAAGACGCGCTGGAGCTTTCGATGGTCGGCCCGTTCGGCCGCGCCTCGGGCGTGGATTACGACGTGCGCATGTTCGGTGACGGCGCCTATGCGGATCTGGCTGCGTTTGAGCCCATCGTTGCTACCGATGGCGACTGCTATGCCCGCTGCCAGGTGCGTTGCGCCGAGGTCACGCAGGCTATGGACATCATTAAGGAGCTTGTGGGCAAGATTCCGCATGACGGCATCGGCGGGCGCACCAAGCTCGCACCGGCCGACGGCGCGCGTGGCGAGGTTGTGATTGAGCAGCCGCGTGGCGAGGCGTATTACTATGTGCGCGGCAACGGCACCAAGAACCTGGATCGCTTCCGCGTGCGCACGCCGACGTCGCAGAACATGGCGGGTCTGACACATGCGCTGCAGGGCGTGCTCCTTGCCAACGTGCCCATGATTATCCTGACCATCGACCCCTGCATTAGCTGCACGGAAAGGTAGGCACGGCATGAGTTTGCTGACATTTGCCAAGACGGCCTTGGGCTCCATGGTCAAACAGCCGGTCACGGTGTGCTATCCGCAGGAGAAGCTCGCGGCGCCCGAGCGCCTGCGCGGGCATATCGTCAACGACATGGACGTGTGCATTTGCTGTGGCATGTGCGCGCGCCGTTGCCCGGCGGGCGCGCTCGCGGTCGATCGCAAGGGCGGTACCTGGTCGATCGATCCGTATGCCTGCGTGGTGTGCGGCGAGTGCATCGAGAGCTGCCCCAAGCACTGCCTGACTATGGACACCGCCCGCACCCCAGTCGCAGCGGACAAGACTCCCACGGTAGAAACCAAACTGGAATAGAGCTGGAATAGAGCTGGAATAGGGGCCGGTGGGGCAAAAATGCCCCACCGGCCCCGCGCTTAAACGCGCGGTTGGACCGCCGCGAACAAAACTATGCCGGTTTACGGGGCTGGATAGCGAACCTCCGACCATACAGAAAATTACAAAAACAAAACCGCAGGTAGATAGCTTGTTGTTTTTCAGAAAATGGTGGTATGGATGAGGGCCCCGACTTTAGCCCCGTAATCCGGCATAGTTTTGAAATGGCGCCATATCCGTAACAGCCCTTGATCCCCCAAGGTCGGAGGAAAACGGGTCATTTTTGCCTGATGGCTCCGAGTCGCGCCCGTTTTCCTGCGAAAACGCCGTGTCTCAACTTTGGTGAGACATTTGTCTCACGCCCAAAACCGAATCTGGAACATGTGTCACCTGCCCTAATTGTGTCTCATTTCGTAACTTTAGGCTGTTGCAAGGTCTGAGACCGCGAGAAGGGAGACGCGATGAGTAAGTACACGAGGGGTCTCTTGGCGGTGATACTGGCCGTAGTGCTGGTGTTGCCGGCTGCAGCATTTGCCATGCTGCCCGAGGCCAACGCCAGGTCCAGCACCGGAATGGACGGACCGGCCATGACCGGAAAAACGGTCGTCGACCCCGATACCAGCAACTACTGGAAGTTCTGGGCCGGCGGCTATGACGGCAAGGAAGTAACAACTCAAAACGTCGGCCGAATCTGGACCGACAAGACGGTCAAGGAAACCGCGGCAAACGAAGAGTCGGATTTCCTGACCACGCTGTCAGCCATCTCTTCGACATCCGATACGACGGTTTCCGGCAAGCCGCTCGACATCGTGCTGGTGCTGGACGCTTCTGGCTCGATGAGTGATCCCATGGTTAAGGGCGACCGTACAAAGCGCATCGATGCGCTGAAGACGGCCGCCAATCGCTTTATTGACACCATCGCCACGCAAAACCAAAGCATCACAGATGAATCCAAACAGCATCAGGTTGCCATCGTTAAGTTTGCAGGCGATAAGACTACTGAGGTTGGCAACAAAAAATATCGCGATAGTTGGGGGGACACCTACAACTACTCGCAGACCATGAAGAATCTGACGCCCTGCAAGGACAAAGGTGCGGAGAGCCTAAAGAGCACGGTCAACTCTATCAGTCCTGACGGTTCCACGCGCGCCGACTATGGCTTGGAGCTGGCTGATGAGCAATTTTCGTTTGGTCGCGCCGACGCCAAGAAGATCGTCGTCTTCTTCACTGATGGTTCACCTACGAGTTCTAGTGGATTCCAAGCAAGTGTTGCCAATAGCGCCATCCGTAGCGCCAAGAACCTCAAGAATAAAGGTGCCGACATTTATACGATCGGCATCTTTGACGGCGCAAAGCCTAGTGACGACCCCACGGAAAAGCACACAAGCAAAGAGAATAAGTTCATGCATGCCGTGTCGAGCAATTATCCCGACGCAAATTCGTATAAGAGCGATGAGCTTGGCACACGTGCAGAAAACTCCGATTACTACAAGTCGGCAACCAGCGCCTCTGAGCTCGAGAAAATCTTCGAAGAGATCTCGGGAAGCATTATCCAAGCTGGTTACCCGACTGAAGTTCACGGCGGTTATGGCGAGCATAAGTCTGGCTACATTACGTTTACTGACGAGCTGGGCGACTTTATGCAGGTCGACAACTTTACGTCTGTCGTGTACAACGGCGAGACGTTTACTGGCCCGGCAATGAAGGCCGAGGGCAATGTCGATACCTATACATTTACTGGTGCCGCCGCGAACTTGGTTATCACCGTTCAGCATGCCGGAAAGGGCGAGCCCCAGACCGGCGATATCGTAACGGTCAAGATTCCCGCGTCGCTGATTCCGCTGCGCCACTTTAAGATCACCGATGGCGTTCTTACGGTCGACGATACTGAGCCCATCCAGGTGAACTACACCTCGAGTGTTAAGAGAGACGCACTCGACAACCTGTTTACGCCCGAGAAGGTAGCGGGGCTCAAGGGCTACATCGAGAGCAATACGATCACCGCGGAGAACGGTTCCAAGACCGTGAACTTCTACGCGAACAAGTGGAACGCTGGCGCGCTGGGCGATACAATCGCGAACTTTGAGCCTGCCGACACCAACCGCTATTACTATTTCCAGAAGCAGACTCCCATTTACACGGATAAGAACTGCACAACGCCTGCGACGGGCTCGCTGGCTGCCGAGGGCATCTATTACTACAAGGATGAGTTCGAGGCGCTGGGCGCAGACAGTAAGGCCGAATCCCGTATTGCCGTTATTGAGTTTACCGGCGGAGACGCCGCGAGCTTTGAGGGCGCCATCGTGCCCGACGCGAGCGGCAACCTGTCGTTTAGTGAGGGAACCGCGCGACTAGCCTTTATTGACGAACTTCATACCACCAAGGAACTCGTGGGCGGCAACCCTACTGGTACCGCGGCCGACGTGCTCAATCCCAAGTGGAACAACACGTCTGCCAAGTCGGACGCCACGGAGGTTGACGTTCACCTGGGCAACAACGGCAAGATCAGCTTTAACGTGACGCCGGCAACGGTGGATACCAAGACGAGCTTTGGCCTGACCAAGGTGCTCGAGGGTCGCGAGTGGACGGATACGGACAAGTTTAAGTTTGAGCTCTCCGCGACGTCCGAGAATGACGCCCCGATGCCCGCACCCGCGACCGCGATTGTGACCAAGGCGAACCTGGATGACAAGGGCAAGGCGGCCATTAACTTTGGCGAGATCATCTACAACAAGCCGGGCGAGTACACCTATGAGGTCCGCGAGGTCAAGGGCGACGCCGGTGGCATCACCTACAGCAAGAACGTTGCCACGTTCAAGGTGACCGTGGCGGTTAAGGCCACGGGTGGGCTTAAGACTGACGTTGAAAAGATCTCGGGCGAGACCGAGTTCAAGAACACCTATAGCGCCAAGACGGAAACCCCGCTGACTCTTGAGGCAACCAAGAAGCTCACGGGGCGCCCGATGGCCGATGACGAATTTAAGTTTGCGCTGAGCTATGCGGGGCACGACGAGGTTCTGCTGGATGCAACCAACAAGGGCGGCAAGGTTGAGTTCGGTCCGCTGACGTATACGACCGAGTCGCTTGCCAAGCTGGTCGAGGAAGAGAAGGCGTCGTTTGACGATAGCTCAGACAAGCCCACGTGGACCATTCGCTACACTGCTGCCGAGCAGACCGGCAAGCTGCCTGCGGGCGTGAGCGCTGCCGTGTCGGCAATTGACGCATATGTAACCGTTGTCGACAACGGCGATGGTACCCTGACGGCGACGGCTGACTACGGCGACGCCGGCAACGAGTTTGTGAACACCTACACTGCCGCGCCTGCCGAGGCATCGCTTGTTGGCAAGAAGAATCTGCAGGTTCCTGATGGCCTGACCCCGGCTGACATTACCGGCAAGTTCACCTTTACCGTGACCGGTGAAGAGGGCGCACCCATGCCCGCGAACGCGAGCGTGACCAATGATGCCAAGGGCAAGGTCGACTTTGGCAAGATTACCTTTACGCTCGACGACCTTAACAAGGCCCTGGGCGAGAAGCCCGAGAAGCGCGAGCATACCTTTACCTACACCGTGACCGAGTCCGGCGAGGTCGCTGGCGTGACCAACGACGCCAAGCTGTCGCGCGAGGTTTCCTTCACCGTGACCGATGACAGCAAGGGCAAACTGAGCGTGTCCCGCAACCCGGATGGCAACGCAGCCTTTACGTTCACCAACACCTATAACGTGTCGCCTGTCGAGACGAGCGTCACCGACCAGATCAACGCGACCAAGGTTCTGACCGGACGCGACATGGCTGAGGGCGAGTTCTCCTTCGAGCTCGTCGAGGGCGAGGGCAAGGACGCCAAGGTCGTCGCCACCGGCAAGAACGCCGCCGACGGCAAGATCAAGATGAGCCCCGTGAAGTACACCAAGCCCGGCAAGCACACCTACACGCTGCGCGAGCTCAAGGGCGGAACCACCAGCAAGGGCATCACCTACAGTGACGCCAAGTACACCATCGAGACCACCATCACGGACAACGGCGACGGCACCCTCAAGGCCGAGCATGTCCTGAAGGACGCCACGGCTGCGACTTTCAAGAACACCTACAGCGTGGCCCCGCTCGATGCAGACCTCGACTTTGACCTGAGCAAGGCCATCGACGGCCGCGAGTGGACGGATGGGGACGAGTTCAGCTTTACCATTACCGCCCCCGATGGCGCCCCGCTCCCCGATCCTGCGACCGTAACCGTGAGCAAGCACGATGCGAAGGACGGCATTGCCGCCATCAAGTTCGGCAAGATTCGCTACACGGCCACCGGAACCTACAAGTACGAGATCCGCGAGAACGCAGGCAGCACGGTCGGCATGACGTATGACGCGCATGTCGCAACCGCCGAAGTGACCGTGACCGAGAACGGCGATGGCAGCCTGACCGCCAACGTCACCAAGAAGGAAAACGGACGCTTTACCAACACGTACCGCACTGAGCTTAACTACACCGCTGCCGGCGGTCTGTGGCTCAGCAAGTATCTGGACGGCCGCCCCATGACCGAGGGTCAGTTCACCTTTACCGTGACACCTGCTGACGACGCTTCGGCTCGCGCGCTCGGTCTGCTGCCCGGGGCTAATAGCTTCAAGTCCCCCGCAGCGGCAGAGGCAACGGTCGGACTGATCGACATTCTGGCTGGTCATGAGGTTATATTTACGCAGGCTGACGCCGGCAAGACCTTTACGTACATCGTGGCCGAGAAGAACGACGGCCAGCCCGGTTACACCTACGACGACGCCGTGCGCACGGTGACGATCGCCATCGCCGACGACACCGCCGGCACGCTCACTGCTACGACGACCGTTTCCGGCGGTCCCGAGGGCACGCATGAGACGGTCCACAAGAGTGGCGAGAACAAGGTCGAGAAGGCCCTGGTGCCGTTCCACAACAGTTACAGCGCTACGACCAACACGCCTGGCGGCACCGCCGCTCAGGTCGTTGCCACCAAGACTCTGACCGGCCGCCCGATGGCCGACGGCGAGTTCTGGTTCGGCATCGCCTATCAGGGCGAGCTTGTGGCATACGAAAACCTCAAGCCCAATATCGGCGGGCACGTGAGCTTTGATACGCTGCACTACGACACTAAGATGCTTGCTAATCTTGAGGCTGCTGGGCTTGCTTATCGTACCGATAAGGACGGTAAGCTTGCCTGGACCATTAACTACACGGCCTACGAAGATTTATTCGGGCTGCCGAATGGCGTTTCCGCTACAACGTGGAGCTTTGGCTTTAAGGTTATCGTCGTCGACAACGGTGACGGTACCCTGACGGCAACGGTCGACTACGGCGGCGTCGAGCCCTTGTTCGAGAACGTCTACGGCGCCGAAGCCGTCGATGCCGCGCTCACCGGCACTAAGAAGCTCCAAGCTGCCGAGGGCCTGACCCCGGCTGACATCACGGGCAAGTTCACCTTTACCGTGACCGCCGACGAGGCTGGTGCCCCGATGCCCGAGCGCACGACCGCAACCAACGACGCGGCTGGCAACGTGGACTTTGGCAAGATCCACTTTACGCTCGAGGACCTCAACCGCGCTCTGGGCGTGACGGACGATGCGACCGATAAGGCCGAGGTAGACGAAGCTGACGAAGCCGAGGCCGACGAGGCAGAGGCTGAAGAGGCCGACACCGATGCCAACGCCGACGAGCCCAGCGACGAGCCCGAGCCCGCAGCCCCCACCGCTCCGCGCTCGCACACCTTTACTTACACGGTGACCGAGTCCGGTAGTGCCCCTGGCGTGACCAATGACACCAACGCCACGCGCACGGTTTCCTACACCGTGTCTGACAACGGTGCCGGGCATCTGAGCGTCAAGCGCGAAGGCGACGACGGTGCTGCCTTCACGTTTACCAACACCTACGGCGTGGCACCTACCGATTCGTCCGTGACCGATCAGGTCAAGACAGTCAAGCGCCTGACTGGACGCGACCTTGCAGCAGGCGAGTTCACGTTTGAGCTGCTCGAGGACGACGTGGTTGTCGCTAACGGCACCAACGACGCTAACGGCACCGTGACGCTGAGCCCGATTCGCTACGAGGCACCCGGCACGCACACGTACACGCTGCGCGAGGCTTGCCCCAACGCGCTCGGCCTGTACAAGGGCGTCACCTATGACGGCACGACCTACACCGTCGTGACCACCGTCTCCGACAATGGTGACGGCACGCTGACCGCGACGCACAAGCTCGAGGGAGCTACCGAGTCGGCTGGCTTTACCAACAAGTATCACGCCATGCCCACGCAGGTTTCCATCGGCGCCATTAAGGTGCTCGAGGGACGTGAGCTCAAGAAGGACGAGTTTAGCTTTAAGCTCGTTGGCGAGGACATCGAGTCCACCGTCACCAACGATGCCGACGGTAAGATCAACTTCGACAAGTTTGAGTACGACGAGCCCGGTACGTACGTCTATACCATCAGCGAGGTCAAGGGCGACGAGGCCGGTATGACCTACGACAAGTCCGTCTTTACCGCGACCGTCAACGTGGTCGATGACGGCGAGGGCAACCTCAAGGCGAACGTCGCCTTTACCAAGGGTGACAAGAGCGTTGAGGGTATCGTGTTCAACAACACGTACAAGAAGCCCGAGACGCCCGTGCCGACGCCCGACCCCGGCACGCCCAAGACCGTGACGAATATCGTCAAGACGGTCAAGGGTTTCCTGCCCACCACGGGTGACCAGCAGGCCGCCGCACTGCTCATGGCATTTGTTATCGCCATGGCCGGCGTCGGAGCCCTGGTCTGGGGTATCCGTAAGCGCTAGGCACGTCGACAGCGCCCGGGGCCAAAAGGCCCCGGGCGGCCGGCGGGGAGCCAGAACATAGCCCCACCCCCCAGCCCCAGCCGCCACGGAGGTATCTCCCTCCTCCGTGGCGGCGCTTTTGTGCGTAGGCAAGAAGGGTTCGCCACGAAACCGGCCCATCTACTACGTTTAGTCCCTTACCCCCAACCATGCTAAAAAACGCGAAAACAAAACCGCAGGTAGAACGCCTGCGGTTTTGCTCAAAACGAAGGTATGGTCAGGGGTGTCGAGTCAAACGTAGTAGATGGGCCGATTTCGTGGCGAGCGGTTCCGGCTGATCCCTTGGGGACGGAGGAAAACGGATCATTTTGGTCCCGCGAGGCTGGCGGAGACACTCGTGCAGGGCCGCCTGAACAAAACTATGCCGGTTTACTACGATGAATCCGAGATTCCTGACCACACCCGCATTTTTGCAAATATCGCAAGTGTTCTACCTGCGGTTTTGTAAGTGCGCAATTTACCGTGGTCGAAGGCGGGCGATTCATCGTAGTAAACCGGTATAGTTTTGAAATGGCATTAAATCGGTAGCAGCCATTTTGCTATGCCGGGGCGGTCGGCCGTTGGGTAATTACCCTCGCAGATAGGCGATGGCGATTTGGGTGCGGTTGCGTAGCCCCATTTTGGCTAGGATTGAGCTGATGTGGTTGCGCACCGTGCCTTCTCCCATATAAGCCGTGGCGGCAATCTCCTTGTTGTCGAAGCCGCGGGCGATGAGCTCGGCGACTTCGAACTCGCGGTCGGTTAGGCCGGCAAAGGCCGCGGGCCGGCGGGGCGCGTCGGCTTCGGTGTCCGCCCCATCAAAATCGATATCCTCGATCGCCTTGCCCTCGAGCACGCGTTTGCCGTCCATGACCTGTGCCAACGCCGGCGGAATGGCGGCGACATCGGTCTTGATCAGGTAACCGCGGGCGCCCAGCTTGAGCGCCGACACAATGTACTCGTCATCCGAGAATGTTGTCAGAAACACCACGCGCGCCGAAGGGTCGCGCTCGAGGATCTCGCGTGCCGCCGAAAGTCCGTCACGCCCCGGCATCTGGATGTCGAGCAGCGCGATATCGGGTGCGTGCTCGGCGTAGAGCGCCACCGCATCGTCGCCGTTGGCACCGGTATCCACCACTTCGATCTGCGGCTGGGCGCCCAGGATAATCTTGAGCGAATCGACCACCAAGCGGTCGTCGTCGACAACGATGAGCCTCATCGGCCCTCATCTCCTTGCTGTTTGGGGACGGTGGCAAACACGCGCCAGCCGGGGGCGCCGGCGCGCAGGCCGGCGGTGAAGGTTCCGCCAAGCGCCTCGACGCGCTCGCGCATGGAGGCGAGCCCCATGCCTTCTACGACGTTGCTGCTGCTCGCCGGGGTCGCGTCCGCGCCATCATCGGTAACGATGAGCTGGTAAAACGACGGATGCTCCATGCACCGCACGGTAATGGTTTTGGCATGGGCGTGGCGCATGGCGTTGGAAAGCGCCTCGCGCAGCACCGCCGCAAAGCAGTTGGCGACGTTGGCGGGTGCATGCTCGGCCAAAACCTCAAGCTCAATCTGCGGACCGCTGTCCGAGCGTGCGCCTTCAACGATGCGCTCGAGCTGCACGGAGAGGTTGGTCGCATTGTCGTTGAGCGCGTGAACGCTGGCGCGCACGAGTTGGAGCGCCTCGTCAACCGTGCGTTTGACGTCGGCGAAATCGGCGGCAACCCTGGGCTCGTCGGCATGGACCACGCGTAGGGCTTCGGTTTGAAGCGAAGCGCGCGTGAGCTGGTGGCCCACGTTATCGTGGATCTCGCGCGCGATGCGGGCGCGTTCGGCGAGCGTCGCGAGTTCGACTTCGTAGTCCTGGCGGTCGGCGAGGTCGCGGTTGCGTACCTCGAGTGCCAGGGCGCGTTCTTGCAGCTCGTCGCGGGTACGGCGCATGCGCTGTTGCTCGCGCTCCAGCTGGGCGGTACGTAGCGATAGCAAGGTGGCGGCAACCGAAAGGATGGCGGTCAGCAGGAGCGTTCGGGTGGTGAGCGCGCCGCCGCGAAGGTCCGCGACAAGCGCGCAGACAAACACGGCGCCAATCGCCAGCGCGGGCCAGATGCGTTCACGGCGAACGCGTCGCGCGATGTCATAGAGAGCGAGAGGCGCAAACGGCACAAACGGCGGCACGATGACTGCCGCGATGATGTAAGCGCAGCTCGCGGTCTCGCTCGCGCGCCGGGTGCGTTCCCCCTGTGCGACCTCGGCCAGTGAGGTGGCAATAACGCCAAGGCAAAACGCCGCGACCAGGCGAGCGTCCACGGCAAGACCCATGGCAGCCGCAATACAGCACGCCAGCACAATCGATTTGTCGAAAAGCCTGTTCATACGGGTATTGTACGCGAAGCCGCGCGTGG
>CAJKGV010000015.1:0-18311 GCA_905199455.1 Collinsella aerofaciens
TCCAGGCGACCGGGGCGCTCGCGGAACCGCGCCACGTGCAAGGCATGATCCACCAGCTCGCCGATACCCTCGTTGCGGGCAGCGCTAATGGGAACAACAGGCACGCCCAACAGGCTCTCGAGCAGATTGACGTCCACGGCGCCGCCGTTGGCCGTCACCTCGTCCATCATGTTGAGCGCGATGACCATGGGGCGGTCGAGCTCCATAAGCTGCAGCGTCAGGTACAGGTTACGTTCGATGTTGGTGGCGTCGATGATGTCGATGATGGCGTCGGGGTTTTCGTCCAAGATGAATTGGCGGCTGACGATCTCTTCGCCCGTGTACGGCGACAGGGAGTAAATGCCGGGCAGATCGGTAACGCTTGCCTCGGGATGGTTACGGATGGTGCCGTCCTTGCGGTCGACCGTCACGCCAGGAAAGTTACCGACGTGCTGGTTGGAGCCCGTAAGCTGGTTGAACAGCGTGGTCTTACCGCAGTTTTGGTTGCCGGCGAGGGCAAAATGCAGCGGTGCGCCCTCGGGCACGGCCGTTTTTGCCGCACGGGGCGAATACATCCCCTCGCCGAGTGCCGGATGCTCCGTCGTTCCGATTGCGGCGTTGGCGCGCGGACCGGTATCGGTGTCGTGCACATCCACGAGCTCAATGCGTGCGGCATCATCCTTGCGCAGCGTCAACTCGTAGCCACGCAGGCGAATCTCGAGCGGGTCGCCCATGGGGGCGTACTTCATCATGGTGACTTCGGTGCCCGGCGTTAGGCCCATGTCCAAAATATGCTGTCGGAGTGCCTGATCGTCCGATGCCACCGATGCGACAACGGCGTCCTTTCCAATCTCGAGTGTATCGAGCTTCACGTCCGTGTTCCTCCCCCGGCGCCCACAGGGCGTTGCATTTATGTTCACCTTGGCTAACCGTTTGCCACGGCTAACCAATTTAACCATGCATGATAGCGCGAACACACAACGATGTTCAATCAGCAAATTGGCGCAATGGGGACAGGCAGGAGAGTTCAGGGCCATAGTTTCCCGATGAGGCCTCTCGGGGAAACTACATCCCAGAATTCCGGCTCGAAACGGGATATGGTTTCCCAAACAGGCCTCTTACGGAAAATGCATCCCGGAATCCCCGCTCGAAACGGGACGCGCTTTCCCAGTCGAGGCCCTATGGGAAACTGCGTCCCACCTTGAAAGGCAAAACTGGGGCGCAGTTTCCGGACGGGGCATCAAAAACGAAGTTGCGGTGGAATAGTTCCTGGATGGGCTGGTTGATGCCCCAGATAGGAACTATTTCACCGCAAGTTATTGAAGGGCTTGGATGCCGGGACTCTTACAGATGGCGCTCGAGGAAGCGGAAGGCCAGGCGGATCCAGGGACGGACGGAAACCTGCTTGTCCTCGTTGTCGACCGCGGTGTTGGCGTTGCCGAGCGAAAGGCCGTGACCGCCCTGGTCAAAGACGTGCATCTCGCAAGCGACGCCCTCCTCCGCCATGCGTTGGGCAAACGGATAGACCTGCGCGATCGGCGCCGTCTTGTCGTCGGACACGCCCCACACAAAGGTCGGTGGCATCTGACGCGAAACATGCGTGGTGGGGCAGATGTCGGCCAGATGCTCGTCAGTTGCCTCGCCGCCCGTCACCATCGACAGGTAGTCGTTGAGCAGATCGCGCCCCGCCTTGCCGCCCGTCTTGGGCACACGCAAGTCAATGCGCGGATCGCGCGTCTGCATGTCGCGCACATAGGCAAAGTCGAGCAATGGATAACCCAGCACCACGGCATCGGGACGAATGTCGTCCGGACGTGCCCCGGCAAGTGCCGCGAAGGGGCCGGTCTTCCACTGCGTTGCCAGCGAGGCGCAGATCATGCCGCCCGCCGAGAATCCCACGACGCACACGCGCTTAGGATCGACATGCCACTCGTCGGCGTTGGCGCGCACCGTGGCGACCATCTTGGCAAGATCTGCCTGGGGGTGCGGAAAGCTCACGTCACCCGTAGAACTCGTGACATAGTTGAGCACAAAGGCCTGGTAACCGTGATCCAAAAACGCAAACGCCACAGGATCCTGCTCATGCGGAGCGATATGCGTAAACGCACCTCCGCCACAGATAATCACGGCAGGGCGGCGGCCATTCGGTTTATCGGGCAGCGGCTCGGCACCCAAATACGTAAACGTCGCCGGATATTCCTCGGTCGGCTCCTCGCCCCACAGCGCATGGTTCTCGACAATCATATGTGCTCCCTTCGCGCAAATTATGCGCCCTTGTTTTTCGCCTTCAAGCGTACCCCACTTGAACCCGTGGCACAGAAACACTCCGGCAATAAGTTTCCCTTCAACTGATATATCACATAATCCCAGTTCAGAGGTATCGTTGAGCAGCGTAGAATAGGGGCGTTGACCAAGCCGCGAAACACATGTGAAACGTTTCCGGCAAACCAAACGCGCGATATGCGCCTATTTAAGTTGGAGGCAACTATGGGTCTGCTCGATTCGCTGAAGTCCACCTTCACCTCGACCGGCGAGGCGTCCGTTCCGCCCGCAGCAAGCTTCGCTACCCGCGAAGGCGTCATCTATGCCCCCGTCAACGGCGTGCTCGTCAACCTGGACGAGGTTCCCGACGAGACGATCGCCTCGGGCATGCTTGGCCAGGGCTATGGCATCGAGCCCATTACCGGCACCATCTATGCGCCCGCCAACGGCCGCATCGGTGCCACCACTGTCACCAACCACTCCATCGGCATGATCACCGAGGACGGCCTGCGCGTGTTCATCCATGTTGGCCTGGGCACCGTGGAAATGAACGGCAAGGGTTTTGCCCGCTTTGTCGAGATGGGCGATGTGGTCAAGGCAGGCCAGCCGCTCATCAGCTTCGACCGCGAGGCCATTAAGGCCGCTGGTCACGAGGACATCGTGACCGTCATCGTCTCCGAGCTCGATCGTCTTAAGAGCATCGACCATGTCGGCGAGTCTGGAACGCTTATCGGCGGCAACCCGCTCGTCAAGCTTGGCGACCCGCTGCTGGTTGCCAAGACCAAGTAGCCAGGCCCCACGCCACACAGCCAAAAGGCACCTCGTCAAGCGCCCGCGACCATTTGGCCGCGGGCGCTTTTCGTTTGAAAAACCATCCCGCCAATGCTTTATCTGTATAGCTCAAATGAGCCGAGCTGCTAGAATATCGAATTGTATGGATAACTATCATTCAACCGTTATGGGAGGATACGTGAACCGCACCAAAATCGCGCAGCTCTATGCCGATGCCGAGTCGCTCGGCGGCCAGACCGTCACCGTCGCCGGCTGGGTCAAGTCCGTCCGCGACATGAAGAACTTTGGCTTTGTTACGCTCAACGACGGCAGCTGCTTCCGCGACCTGCAGGTCGTCATGAACCGCGAGGCACTCGACAACTACGACGAGATCGCCCATCAAAACGTCTCGGCCGCACTCATTTGCACCGGCACCGTCAAGCTGACCCCCGATGCGCCCCAGCCTTTCGAGCTTTCTGCCACCTCCATCGAGGTCGAGGGCACGAGCGCCCCGGATTACCCGCTGCAGAAGAAGCGCGCAACCGTCGAGTTCCTGCGCACCCAGCAGCACCTGCGCCCGCGCACCAACCTGTTCCGCGCCGTGTTCCGCATCCGCTCTGTCGCGGCTGCCGCCATCCACCGCTTCTTCCAGGAGCAGGGCTTTGTCTACGTCAACACCCCCATCATCACCACGAGTGACTGCGAGGGCGCCGGCGAGATGTTCCGCGTGACCACGCTCGACCCCAAAAATCCGCCCCTCACCGAGTCCGGCGAGGTCGACTGGAGCCAGGACTTCTTTGGCAAGCATGCAAGCCTCACCGTGTCCGGCCAGCTCAATGCCGAGAACTTTGCCATGGCCTTTGGCGACGTGTACACCTTTGGCCCCACCTTCCGCGCCGAAAACTCCAACACCACGCGCCACGCCGCCGAGTTTTGGATGATCGAGCCCGAGATGGCCTTCGCCGACCTCAACGACTACATGGACAACGCCGAGGCCATGCTCAAGTACGTCCTTAAGGACGTTATGGCCACCTGCCCCGACGAGCTCAATATGCTCAACAAGTTTGTGGACAAGGGTCTGCTCGAGCGCCTGGACCATGTCGCCAACTCCGACTTCGCCCGCGTCACCTATACCGAGGCCGTCGAAATCCTGGAGCAGGCCGTCGCCGCCGGTCACAAGTTTGACTATCCCGTGAGCTGGGGCATCGACCTGCAAACCGAGCACGAGCGTTTCCTGACCGAGGAACACTTTAAGCGACCGACTTTTGTGACCGACTACCCGGCCGAGATCAAGGCCTTCTACATGCGCATGAACAACGACGGCAAGACCGTCGCCGCCGCCGACTGCCTGGTGCCGGGCATCGGCGAGATCATCGGTGGCTCCCAGCGCGAGGAGCGCCTGGATCTGCTCGAGGCCCGCATCAAGGACCTGGGTATGAATCCCGAGCAGTACAAGTACTACCTTGACCTGCGCCGCTACGGTTCCTGCAAGCACGCCGGCTACGGTCTGGGCTTCGAGCGCTTGGTCATGTATCTGACCGGCGTGGGCAACATCCGCGACGTCCTGCCGCACCCGCGCACCGTGGGCAACGCCGACTTCTAATCGTCGGACGCTAGCTCGCGTCGCCACACGCCAACGCTCATCGCACAAGCGCCTCTCGACATCGGTCGAGAGGCGCTTTTTTCAACAGCATCCGTCAAGCTTTTGGCAAGTTTTTGGACAGTTGAGCAGGGCTGTTGAAAACTCGACCCGCCGTTTGCCGACGACTACCGACCGCCCAGAGCGCCCTGCGCCCCTGGGAAAGCCCCACGTCCTAGGCTCCATACCGTCGCCACCCAAAACGGAAAGGACGTGGGCACCATGACCGAAGCCGCTGTTGAAACCTACGACACCACGACGAGAGGCGCCGCCTCGATGGCAGCCTATCGCGCCGTTCGCATCCTGCAGCTCTTGAGCGAAAACACCGGCGAGGACAA
Source organism: Collinsella aerofaciens (assembly GCA_905199455.1). Taxonomy (GTDB): domain Bacteria; phylum Actinomycetota; class Coriobacteriia; order Coriobacteriales; family Coriobacteriaceae; genus Collinsella; species Collinsella aerofaciens_AW. Next base: position 4,990 of record CAJKGV010000015.1, read on the forward strand.
GGCCATGCTTTCCGATGAGTTGATCCGGCGCCTCGCCCATCCCGACGACCCCGCCCGCATGCCCATCTCGGCGGCGCGGCGCAGCATCTACACCGCCATCTCCGCGCTTCGCCATGCCGGATACGAAATTGAGTACAAACGCGGCGTGGGCTACAAACTTCTTACCCGTCCGCTCACCGATGAAGAGATCATCCGGCTCCACGGTATGGTCATGCGCAACCGCTCCACGCCTATCGCTATCCGCAAGAGCATGGCGCAGCACTTAGTTGCCATGGCGAGTGCCGACGTTCGCGGCTACCTCGATACACCCGAACCCGTTCCGAGCGCAGGCAGCAAGGCTACCAAGGCAACACGCACGCCCATCAAGCGCATCGACACGTGCGAGCTCGTCGAGCAGGCCATCGACCACGGAACCACGGTGAGTTTTGATATTTCGAGCGTCACGGCACGTGGCGAAACCGAAGTAGCACGGATGACACTCCGCCCCTTTGCCATCAGGCAGCGCGATGGCATCTCGTATTTGCTGGGAACGGTCTATGACGCCCGAGGTGCCGATGACACGCTGCGCACCGTAGAGATTGGCCGCATGAGAAACGTCACCACACGTCTCCTCGACGGCAAGAAGCTCTTCGCCGCCCTCGACGAGGAGGACGACGCCTCCTCCGCCGCATAAGACCCTCCGCCGCCCATTCGACTACCCGTACCGCCCATCCGATTCTGTATTAAAAAACCCGCCAGGCTGTTGTAAAAATGGACATCAGCGCTACTATAAGTTCCACTTGCACTTTGTCCCAGTGCAGTGTTTCCAGCCATTTTTATACTGGGGGTAATGATATGAAGGACATCACCATCAGCCGCAGGAGCCTTCTGGTCTCCGCCGGTCTGCTCGCGCTCGCCCCGCTCGCCGGATGCGGCGGCAACTCTGGTTCCGGCTCTGCTGCCGCCGGTTCCGACTACACCATCGGCGTTCTGCAACTCACCGAGCATTCCGCACTCGATGCCGCCAACGACGGCTTTGTCAAGGCCATCAAGGAGAGCGGCCTTAAGGTCAAGATCGACCAGAAGAACGCCCAGAACGACCAGTCCACGTGTAAGTCCATTGCCGACAAGTTTGTGGGCGACAACGTCAACCTGATTTATGCCATCGCCACGCCCGCCGCGCAGGCTGCCGCCGGCGCCACGGCCGATATCCCCATCGTGGGCTGCGCCATCACCGACTACGCCGCCTCCGGCCTGGTCCAGGACAACGACAAGCCCGGCACCAACGTCACGGGCGCTTCCGACCTCACCCCGGTCGCCGAGCAGCTCGAGATGATGCAGAAGGTCCTGCCCGACGTTAAAAAGGTCGGCCTGCTCTACTGCACCGCCGAGTCCAACTCCGACGTCCAGATCAAGGCCGCCAAGAAGGAGCTCGACAAGCTGGGCCTCGAGTACACTGACTTCACCGTCTCGAGCTCCAACGAGATTCAGTCCGTCGTCGAGTCTGCCGTGGGCAAGGTCGACGCGCTGTACTCCCCCACCGACAACACCATCGCCGCGGGTGCCTCGCAGGTCGGCCAGATCTGCAAGGAAAACAAGCTTCCCTTCGTGACTGGCGAGGAGGGTATGTGCATGGCCGGCGGCCTGTTCACCCTCTCCATCAACTATGAGGACCTGGGCTACGCCGCGGGCGAGATGGCCGTTAAGATCCTGAAGGGCGAGGCCAAGCCCGAGGATATGCCGATCAAGCACCTCTCGAGCAAGGACCTGGTCGTCGTCAAGAACGACGAAATGGCCGAGGCCCTGGGCATCGACCTTTCCGCCCTGGACGCGTAATGCCATACGCGGCATGCGTCTAGAGCCCGTGCTCGCGCTTTAGCCGCGTTATTCAATATCTGAGCCACAGGGGCGGGCGCTGTAGACCGGCGTCCGCCCTGCTTGTTTCAGGTAAAACAAAACGTCTGTCCGTAACTCTTCTATGCATTGTTACCGCTATTATGGTGAATCACGTGTCCACCCTATCCTAGGAGGTATGAAGCATGCTCATTGCATTGCAGGGCGCCGTTTCGCAGGGCGTCCTCTGGGGCATTATGGTGCTTGGCGTGTTTATCACGTTCCGCCTGCTCGACATTCCCGATATGACCTGCGACGGCAGCTTTGCCCTCGGCGGCTGCGTCTGCGCTGTGCTCATCGTCAATAACAACGTCGACCCGCTGCTCGCCGTGCTGGCCGGCATGTGCGCCGGCGCCATCGCGGGCGCCGTCACGGGCATTTTGACCACCGTCTTCGAGATTCCCGCGATCCTCGCCGGAATCCTCACCCAGATCAGCCTGTGGTCCATCAACCTGCGCATCATGGGCAAGTCCAATACGCCCATTCTTGCCAAGGGCACCGTGTTCTCGGCCGTCAGCAATATGACCGGTCTGCCGCAGTCCACCGTTGCCATCATCTTGGGCATCCTGCTCGCCGTGGCTATCGTTGCCATCCTGTATTGGTTCTTTGGCACCGAGATCGGCTCGGCGCTGCGCGCCACCGGCAACAACGAGTACATGATCCGCGCTCTGGGCGTCAACACCAACTCCACCAAGATGATCGCTCTCGTGCTCTCCAACGCCCTCATCGGCCTTTCGGGCGCGCTCATCTGCCAGAGCCAAAAGTATGCCGACATTGGTATGGGCACCGGCGCCATCGTTATCGGTCTTGCCGCCATTGTTATCGGTGAGGTGCTCGGCCGTCTGCTGCCCGGCGGCCTCACGCAGTTTAGCGTCCGTCTTGCCTCCGCCGTCTTTGGCTCCGTGGTGTACTTCCTTATCCGCGCCATCGTGCTGCAGTTGGGCATGGACGCCAACGACATGAAGTTGCTCTCCGCCGTGATTGTCGCCGTGGCCCTGTGCGTGCCCGTGGTTTGGGAGCGCTATAAGCTCCGCAGCTCCTACACGAAGGGGGATGAGGCAGATGCTTAAGCTCTCGCACGTCAAAAAGACCTTTAACAAGGGCACTGTCACCGAGAAGCGCGCGCTCACCGGCGTCGACCTCACCCTTAACGACGGCGACTTTGTAACCGTGATTGGCGGCAACGGCGCCGGCAAGTCCACGCTGCTCAACATGATCGCCGGCGTGTATCCGCTCGATTCGGGTATTATCGAGCTCGACGGCACCGACATCTCGCGTCTGAGCGAGTCGCAGCGCGCCAAGTACCTGGGCCGTGTGTTCCAGGACCCCATGCGCGGCACCGCAGCCGACATGCAGATCGCCGAGAACCTGGCCCTCGCCAAGCGCCGTGGCCAGCATCGCGGCCTTTCATGGGGTGTCACCAAGGCCGAGAAGGATGAGTACGTTGAGCTGCTCAAGCGCCTGGACCTTGGCCTGGATACACGTCTCAACGCTAAGGTCGGCCTGCTCTCGGGCGGCCAGCGCCAGGCACTCACCCTGCTGATGGCCACGCTCACCAAGCCGCGCCTGCTGCTGCTCGACGAGCACACGGCGGCCCTCGACCCCAAGACGGCATCGAAGGTGCTCAACCTGACCGAGGAGATCGTCGACGAGAACCACCTGACCACGCTCATGGTCACGCACAACATGAACGACGCCATACGTCTGGGCAATCGCCTGATCATGATGCACGAGGGCCACGTGATCTACGACGTGGCGGGCGATGAGAAGAAGTCGCTCACCGTCGCCGACCTACTGCAGAAGTTTGAAGAGGTCTCGGGCGGCGAGCTCGCCAACGACCGCATGCTGCTAAGCTAAAACCTGCCAAAAAGGGACAGGTTTATTTTGGCAGGTTTTATCTGCGCAAACGTCAAAACCGCCGCAAAGGGACAGACGCCCTTGCGGCGGTTTTCGCATATTATGTCGATAATCCGATATTCAACCAGACATTCTGGCTAAGGACTAAGGAAACTGCCATGAAAAGACTCCCCCGCCTTGCGTTAGCCGCCGCGTTGTTTGCCGGCGCGCTCGCAGGCATCCCAAGCCTCGCTTTCGCGGGGAACCTGCCCGCCGCTATTGACGGCTCCGTGGCCGTCATGCACACCAACGACATCCACGGCAGCTACAAGTACAGCTACAACGAAAGCAAGGGCACTGGCACTGTGGGCTTTGACGGACTGGCGGTTCTCTATAGCGCCCAGGGCAACGCCCCCGATCTTTTGCTCGATGCGGGCGACACCTTCCACGGACAGTCCTTCGCCACCATGAGTGAGGGCAAGAGCATCGCCGAGCTCATGGACACCTTCTATGCCGACGGCTACGACGCGACCACGCCAGGTAACCACGACTGGAGCTACGGCGCGGACAAACTCCGCACCATGACCAGCTACAGCACCACTGGCACGCCCTTCGCCATGCTCTGCGCGAACGCAAAGTCTACGAGCGGCGTATGGAGCTCGAGCATCACGAAGACGCTCGATCGCACCTGGGAGGATAGCGAAGATCACTCCACATTCGACTACAAAATCAAGGTCGGCGTCGTGGGCGCCATGGATGAGTCGCTGGAATCCTCGCTGCGCGCGGACCTGGTCGCGGGTACGTCGTTCTCGAGTGCCGCGAACGCCATCAATACCGAGGCAGAGCAGCTGCGCAGGGAGGGCTGCGATGTTGTTGTGTGTATCGCGCATACACTCAACGCCAAGACCTTTGCCACGCGGCTCCGTGGCGTCGATGCCCTTATCGCAGGCCACGAGCACATCAACCTTAACGAGAAGGTGACGGGAGCCGACGGCAAGACGATCCACGTTGTTGAGGCAGGCAGCGCCTTTGCCGAGGTGGGGCTGCTTTCCATTCCGTACAAGTACGACACGAATGGCACCGAGACGACCGACGATGACACGGTCACGGTCCCTGCAGACGGCAGCGACGAGAAGCGCTACACCGCCAAGAACGTCAACGACCTTTTGGCAGACCCCGACAAGGGCTCCGACTACCAAAGCCGCCTTGAAGACGTCCGCAACAAGATCAAGCCGCTCGACGAGGCCTTTGAAAACGAATCGAACAAGGTGCTCGGCACATCCACCACCAACTATTTCTACGGCGAGGACGCCGCAGGCACGCATGGTTGGGAAATGGTGCGCACCACCGATTTCCGCCCCAGCAAGGAGGACGACACCACCAAAGCCCAGACCATCGGCCACGTGATTTGCGGCTCCTATCTTGCCTTGACGGGCGCAGACCTCGCTATCGAAAACGCTGGCGGCATCCGCGGCGGCATCGCGGCGGGCAACGTGACCGCCGGCAACGTGACCGCCATCTCGCCCTACGGCAACACCGTGGAGACCTGGACCATGACCGGTGCGGACTTCCTCGCAGCGCTCGAGCACTCGCTGCAGATCAGCGACGAGTGCAATCACAGTTATGAGCTTCAGCAAGCCTACGTGGCAGCCGGTCATACCGAGCAGGAGGCGCAAGACAAGTACAAGTGGCGCGATGACTCTGGCAGCGTTCTCTCCTTTGGCGGCATCAACGTGACGATTGATTGGACGCAGCCCGAAGGCAAGCGCATTGTGAGTGCCACACTCACCAAGGACGGCAGCACGCTCGATCCCACCAAGACCTATACCGTCGCCACCAACAACTACATCATTACCAACACGACCGACTTCCCCACCTTCGCACACGCCACCAAGCGCACCGAGTGGGGCACGTGTGAGGCGGCGCTGAGGGCGCTGATTGGGCAAAACGGCTGGGAGAGCAAGATGGTTGGACTCGCCGGCACCATCAGCTTTGGCTCCGTTGCCGTGGACCCCACGCCCACACCGGCCCCGACGCCTAAGCCCTCGCCTAAGACGGACACGACGACCACGAAGGTCATCACCAAGAAGACGACCGGTAAGCTCGCCGCAACGGGAGACCGCACGCTGGCAGTAGTTGGCGCGTGCCTTATCAGCGGCATCATCGTCATCATGCTCGGCATTATCTGGAAGCGTCGACGCTAAGCTACACCGCCGGGCCTTGCAGCCCCGCCGCGTAAACCTTATATCGAGCACAGAAGCCCGTCCGAATTTGATCGGACGGGCTTCTTGGTGGGTATCATGGTTGGACGATCATTAGGAGGTTTCCCTACATGGAATTGTTTGAGCCGATTCTTCATTTCTTTGAGCAACAGTGGGTCCACAACATCATCTGGGCCGTCATCTTGGCGATAGGCACCGCCGTCGCCGCCAAGGTCGTATCCAAGACCCTGAACCATCTGCTTAACCGAGACGATAACCCGCTTCCGGCATCGAGTATCTTCATCAACATCGCGCGCGCCGTCATCTGGATGATTGGCGGCAGCTTTATCCTCGACAACTGCTTTGGCATTAACGCAAACGCGCTCGTCGCCGCTCTTGGCGTCGGCGGCATCGCCATCTCGCTCGGCTTTCAGGACACGCTGTCAAACCTTATCGGCGGCATGCAAGTGACCTTTATGGGCATCATCAAACCCGGCGACAATATCGAGGTCGGCGGCGTATCCGGCGTGGTCCAGGACATCACCTGGCGCCACACGACCATCGAAGATGCCTGCGGGCAGACCATCATCGTCCCCAACTCCAACATCTCCAAGAACACGCTCGTGCATTTGATGCCCTTTGGGCGCGTGGCTGTGCCCGTTGCCGTAAAGGACACGTCCAAGTGGGCCTCGCTCGACGCACTGGCAGACGAGCTGACCAGCGCCACCAAGGCCGCCGTGCTTCCCATCTCGGACTTTGACAAGGAGCCCTACGTACTCTTTAGCGAAATCGGCGACTTTGGCATCAAAGGAAAGATCATCTTTATCGTCAGCGACGACAGCACTACATTCACGGCAGCCGACGCCTGCATCCGCGCCATCGCCCCCATCATCGCCTAAACCACCGCAAAGGGGTCAGGCATCTTTGTAGTGGTTTTCATTCGTGGTACCATGGTTCATATAGTTGTTTAAACGACTAAGGGAGCAACATTATGGAAGAGGCCTATCGTCAAGCACGCAAGCGCGGCGAGCAAGGACGTCGACGCGCCATTAGCCAAAGCGAGCATCCATACCTTACGGACCTCGATAGCTTGGTTGCTCAGCTCCCCTTAGGTCAGCGAGAGAATGTCGGCCTGCGGGATATTCCGCTCGAAATGGTCGTCGGCACGGTCACCAAGGGCCGTCAGTCCGCCTTTTCGTGTAACTTTATGCCCCTGCTTCCGTTTAGCACCGAGTTCGCCCGCAAGTGGTCCAACCTCTACGACATCCAGGTGACCGAGGGCTATCGCGACCCCGTCATCGTCACCGAGTTCATGCATCGGTTCTATGTCCAGGAAGGCAACAAACGCGTCAGTGTCCTCAAATTCCTAGACGCCCCGACGGTTTCGGCCAAGGTCACCCGTCTCTACCCCGGCAAATGGGATTCCGTCGAAAGCCGCCTGTACGGCGAGTTCTGCGCGTTTTGGCGCGTCTGCCCCCTATACGAGATCGAGTTCTCGCGTGAGGGAAGCTACGAGACGCTCGCCAAGATGCTCGGTCAGAACCTTATCGAAAAATGGCCGCAGAAAAAGGTCGACTACCTGCGCCACACCTTCCTGCTCTTTAAGCGCGCCTACCTTCGCGCAGGCGGCGACCACCTGGACATTACGCCCGCCGACGCCATGCTCGTCTACCTCAATGTGTACAACCAGGACCGCCTGCTGGATACGCCGACGGATATCGTCGTAAACCGCCTGTGCAAGATTTGGCGCGAGCTGGTCATTGCCGGCAAAAATGACGAGGACAAGGTCGATCTAGTCGAAGCACCGAGCGTCGACGAGGAGGAGACGCCCGCCAAGTCCACCTCTGGCGTGCTCAACTTCTTTATGGGCAAGACCGTCTACTCGGCGGCCAACCCCCTGCGCATCGCCTTTATCCATGAGTTCCCCTGTGCGACGTCGAGCTGGGACAGCCTGCACGACCAAGGGCGTCAGTATCTCGATGAGCACTTTGGCGGTATCGTGCGCACCGAGGCGTTCGAGGACTGTCACGATCCGGATGTGTTCTACGCCGCCGTGGAAACGGCTGTCAAACATGGAGCAAACGTCATCTTCTCGACCTCGCATCGCCTGATGGAATACACGCTCAGGGCTGCCGTTGAGTATCCCCGGGTTCGGTTCCTCAACTGCTCTATCGGCCTTCCCCATCAAAGCGTCCGTTCGTACTTTGGCAAGATGTACGAGGCCAAGTTTCTGCTGGGCGCCCTTGCGGCCAGCATGGCGGACAACCACCGCATCGGTTACCACGCGTCGGTCTTCGCCTCGGGCGCACTCAGCGAGATCAACGCCTTTGCGATTGGCGCCTCGCTGCTCGACCCCCGCGCGCAAATTATCCTGACCTGGGGCGATGTGCCCGCCGGAGGCCTTGCCGAGGCCATGTGCCGCGAAGGCGTGAGCGTCATGACCGGCGCTGACATGTCAAAGTCGCTCGAAGACCCAACGGCCTACGGGCTTCACCGCTTGGTCGACGGCAAAGTCACCGGCATCGCCATGCCGGTATGGAACTGGGGCCGATACTACGAGCTTATCGTGCGCAGCCTTCTGCACGGCACGTGGGACGAGACCAGCGACGACAATCAGGTGCGCGCCGTCAACTACTGGTACGGCATGAGCTCAGGCGTTATCGACATTCGCTACGCGCCGGGCCTGCCTTATCAGACGCGCAAGCTTGTTCAGCTCCTCCGCAATGGCATTGTTGAGGGATCCATCAACCCCTTTGGCGGCGAGCTCCACAGTCAGAACGGCGTGGTGCAGATCGAAGGCTTCCCTCCGCTGCCGAGCACGCAGATTGTCGAGATGAATTGGCTGGCGGACAACGTGATAGGCACCATTCCGCAGCTCGATGATGAGCCGAAAGTCCCTGCCCTATGAAAATCCTTGCCATAGCCGATACCGAAGAACGATGCCTTTGGGAGTGCTTTCGCAAGGAACGCTTTGAGGGAGTCGACCTGATTTTGTCCGCCGGCGATCTGGACCCGGACTATCTTGAGTTTTTGGTTACGGTCATCAACAAACCGCTCATCTACGTGCGCGGCAATCACGATGACCGCTACGCACGTCATGCACCGGGCGGATGTATCTGCGTGGAAGACAGCGTGTACACGTACCGAGGGATTCGCATTGCGGGCCTTGGCGGGTCCATGCGTTATCGCGACGGCGCCAACATGTACACCGAACGCGAGATGTCCAAGCGCATGCGTAAGCTGTCGCGTAAGGTTAGGATGGTCGGCGGGTGCGACATTCTGCTTACCCATGCACCCGCCGCCGGTATGGGCGATCTGGACGATCTGCCGCATCGAGGATTCGAGTGCTTTAACACAGCACTCGAATCCTGGAATCCCGACTACATGGTGCACGGGCATGTGCACCAAAGCTACGGTTGCGATTTTCAGCGCGAGCGGCAGCATGTGTGTGGAACGACGATCATCAACGCCTGCGGCTATACGCAGTTTGAGCTCGACCAGACGCGCTACCCCATCCGTGGCTGGCAGGCAGCCTGGCTCAATTCGCAAACCATGCGCCGCGAGCTCAAACGCCACGATGCCATCGAGTCCTCAACAGCCAGAACACCCTGGTAACCACCACAAAGAGGACACTGTCCCCTTTGTGGTGCTTTTGACGCGATAGTAAGAAACCCGGTCCTGCACAAGGCAGAACCGGGTTTCTTTAGCAATGCTTGCTTTGCTCAGGCAGTAACTAGCAGTTACTCAGCCAGGAAGTCACGCTGGACAGCGGGATCGACCTTGACTCCAGGGCCCATGGTGGAAGACACGGAGATGGACTTGACATACTTGCCCTTAGCAGAAGAGGGCTTGACGCGCAGGATCTCAGTGTACAGGGCAGCGTAGTTCTCGACGAGCTGCTGCTCAGAGAAGGACTTCTTGCCCAGGGGCACGTGGCAGATGCCGTAGCGGTCGGCGCGGTACTCAACGCGGCCAGCCTTGAGCTCGGAGACCATCTTGGCGACGTCCATGGTCACGGTGCCGAGCTTGGGGTTCGGCATGAGGCCACGGGGACCAAGGATCTTACCGATGCGGCCAACCTTGGCCATCATGTTCGGCGTAGCGATAGCGGCGTCGAAGTTGATCTCGCCCTTCTGAATCTGGGCGACGAGCTCGTCGGAACCGATGATGTCGGCGCCGGCAGCCTCGGCCTCGCGGGCCTTCTCGCCCTCGGCGAAGACGGCAACACGAACGGTCTTGCCGGTGCCGTGGGGCAGGGAGATGGAACCACGGATGTTCTGGTCAGCCTTACGAGTATCGATGCCCAGACGGAAGTGGGCCTCGACGGTCTCGTCGAACTTGGCGGTGTCGAGCTCCTTGATGAGCTTGGCAGCCTGAAGGGGGGTGTAGAGCGTGGCGCGGTCGATCTTCTCGGCAGCGGCGTTATAGCTCTTACCATGCTTAGCCATGTGCATTACCTCCTGTGGTTAAACGGGCGTGAGCCCTCCCACATCGTATCGTGTGCCCTATTGCACACATTTAACGGGCGCCCCGGTCGGAGCACCCGTCGTTACCATAAGAAATCGCTACTCAGCGATGGTGACGCCCATGGAACGGGCGGTACCGGCGATGATCTTCTTGGCGGCGTCAATGTCGTTGGCATTGAGGTCCGGCATCTTGATCTCGGCGATCTTGGTGAGCTGCTCCTGGGAGAGCTGGCCAACCTTGTCGGCCTGGGGCTTAGCGGAACCAGACTTGAGGTTCAGCTCCTTCTTGATGAGGTGAGCCGCCGGCGGGGTCTTGGTGATGAAGGAGAAGGACTTATCCTCGTAGACAGAGATCTCAACGGGGATGATGTCGCCCTTCTTGTCCTGCGTCTCGGCGTTAAAGGCCTGGCAGAACTGCATGATGTTCACGCCAGCAGCGCCCAGGGCGGGGCCGACGGGAGGAGCGGGGTTAGCTGCACCAGCAGGAATCTGGAGCTTAATGACGTTGGCAACCTTCTTCTCAGCCATGGTCATTCCTTTCGAATCACGAGTGTGAAGTACTTGCTATATCGTAAGCACGCACGTGTTAGAAGCACTCCTGAGATGAGCAGTCACAGAAGAAGCACGCTCGCGCGAACGGACGAAAACTTAAGCGATGACAGCGACCTGGTTAAAGTCGAGCTCGACCGGCGTCTCGCGGCCAAAGATCATCAGCGTGACCTTGAGCTTGCCAGCCTCGGTGTTAACCTCGGAGACCTTGCCATCAAAGTCGGTAAGCGGGCCATCGGTGACGCGGACGGACGTGCCGACCTGAATATCAACCGAGGTGCGCTTGGGCGAATCGCCCTTACCGGGACGACGAGTCATCTTGTTGTACTCGTCGCGGGAAAGCGGAGCGGGCTTGCCGTTGCCGCCTAGGAAACCGGTGACGCCAGGCGTGTTACGAACACACGTCCAAGCATCGTCATCCATCTCCATGCGGACCAGGACATAACCCGGGAAGATCTTGGAATCCTTGGTCTCACGCTTGCCACCCTCTTTAATCTCGGTGACGCGCTCCATAGGAATCTCGATATCAAAGATACGGTCCTGCATGCCCATAGTCTCGATACGATGCTCGAGATCGGACTTTACGCGGTTCTCGTATCCAGAGTAAGTGTGAACGACGTACCAACGCTTAGACATGGTTTAGCCCCTCAATCCGGAGAACAGAGCAAGAGCCTCGCCAAAGCCAGCATCGAGCAGAGCGATGACGACGCCGACGACAACCAGAGAAGCGCAAACGACGACCGAGTAGTTCACGAGCTCCTTCTTGTCGGGCCACGTGACACGCTTCATCTCGGACTTGACCGAAGCGAAATACTTCTTGATGCGGGCGAAGAAACCGGGCTTCTCGTTCTTCTTGGACTTCGCAGCCTTCTCACTCTTCTTGGCAACGGCCTTCTTGGCCTCAACCTTGGAGTTGGCGGCAGCGTTGTTGGCAGGCGCCTGCTGCTGAGCCTTCTTCTTGTTCTTCTTGTTGGCCATTTGGGTTACCTCCGCGCAATGCGCTTATACATGAGTAAACCGTAAGCCCCCAAATGGGAGCTTACGGAATAATGACTGGCACGCCAGGAAGGACTCGAACCCTCAACACTCGGTTTTGGAGACCGATGCTCTACCAATTGAACTACTGGCGTATGTGACTAGAGACTAGCGAGTCTCTTTGTGCAGCGTGTGGTGACGGCACCAGGGGCAATACTTCTTGATCTCCATACGATCAGGCATGGTCGACTTGTTCTTAGTGGTCGTATAGTTGCGGCGCTTGCACTCAGTGCACGCAAGAGTAACTAGAGTACGCATGTATCCTGAACCTTTCATTTCCGCCCCGTACGGGCACGAGTTGTTACTTTATCAGCTCTACGTAAGTGCTGTCAACGAAAACCTCGAATCAATTGGTTCTCGGTGGCTCCATTCATATTTGAAACACATCAATGGAGCCAACGAGATCTAATCAATCCTCACGCTCAGCTTGAAAAACGAGCCAAGCGTAATCGCCAGGCAAAAAGCCTCGCGTAGAAAAGAACCCGGCACCCATTATAAGTGCCGGGTTCTCTAAGTCAGCTATATCAGAGAGCTAATTTACTCAATGATCGTGGAGACGATGCCCGAACCGACGGTGTGGCCACCCTCGCGGATAGCGAAGCGCAGGCCCTCCTCCATGGCGATCGGGTGGATGAGGTCGCCCTCGATGGTGATGTGGTCACCAGGCATAGCCATCTCGGTGCCCTCGGGGAGCTTGACCGTACCGGTAACGTCGGTGGTACGGAAGTAGAACTGAGGACGATAACCATCGAAGAACGGGGTGTGACGGCCGCCCTCCTCCTTGGTCAGAACGTAGATCTCGCCGGTGAACTTGGTGTGCGGGGTAACCGAACCGGGCTTGCAGAGAACCTGGCCGCGCTCGATGTCCTCACGCTTGATGCCGCGGAGCAGCAGACCGACGTTGTCGCCAGCCTCGCAGAAGTCCATGGACTTACGGAACATCTCGATACCCGTAACGACGGTGTTCTGGGTATCCTTGATGCCGACGATCTCGACGGGCTCGTTGAGCTTGAGCTCACCGCGCTCGACACGGCCGGTAGCAACGGTACCACGGCCGGAGATGGTCATAACGTCCTCAACGGCCATCAGGAAGGGGAGGTCGTTGTTACGAGCAGGCGTCGGGATGTACTCGTCGACGGCCTTCATGAGCTCGCGAATGGCGTCCATCCACTTGGCGTCGCCCTCGAGAGCGCCCAGAGCGGAACCACGGATGACGGGGATGTCGTCGCCGGGGAAATCGTACTCGGAGAGGAGCTCACGGGTCTCCATCTCGACGAGGTCGATGAGCTCGTCATCGTCGACCATGTCGCACTTGTTCAGGAAGACGACGATGTAGGGAACGCCGACCTGACGGGCGAGCAGG
>CAJKGV010000016.1:0-18186 GCA_905199455.1 Collinsella aerofaciens
CTGCCAAGTCGTGGCCTCGGTCTTTGCCTCCGCATGCTTGGCCTGGTACGTCACTTGCGTGACGGGCTGGGTCTGCTCGCCGTTTCCGCGGTCGGCGGCCTCTTGGCGAGCGATCTCGGCGTTAAGCTCGGCAATAGCCTGGTCGAGCTCGACCTTGGCGGCGGTGTAGTTGGCGAGCGCCTCCAAGTATGCCGGCGCCACGGCATCCGTCGCAGCCACGGCGTCATCGAGTTCGGCCTTGGCGGTCGCGGCACGCTCGGCGGCATCGTGGGCCGCAGCGATCTTGGCGTTAAGTACCTCGTCCGCATCGTCAGTGCTGCCGTTGACAATGGCTTCGGCAATATTGATTCTGCGCAGGCGGGCAACCGCGGCGGCAGAGGCGTCGCGCGCGACAGTCGCATCCACCACGGCATCGTCAGCCTCCACCACGTCATACTCGGCATCGCTCACGGCCATCGCCGCTGCATCGAGCGCGGCATCGGCAGTCGCTTTGTCCCCAGTGGCCTTGGCAAGTGCTGCGGCGGCATTCTTAAGCTGAGAGGCGCGGGCGGCAGCTGCATCAGATTTTGCCTGAGCCGTTGCCACGACGGCGTCGGCATCGCTTGCAGCCCGCTGCGCCATATCGAGCTCCACCTGAGTGGCAGCAGCATCGATGCCTGCCTGATCGGCATCGCCTTGGGTGGCAAGAAGTTCGGCCTCCGCCTCGCGCTGATTGGCACGCGCGCTTTCGAGTGCAGACGACGCCGCATCAAACGCACGCTGAGCAGCGGCGATATCGGCTGAGTACGCCGCTAGCTCATCCTGGGCCGCGGCAAGTGCATCCCGTTTGTCGCCAACACCGGCACGAGCGGCGTCCAGTGCGCGCTTGGCAGCAGCCACCTTGCCCTTGGCAATGTCGAGCTCGCCAGACTTGGCGGCCACGGCGTCCTGCGCTGCCGCAACAGCGGCGTTGGCAGCGCTCAAATCGGCGCGGGCATCGCTGACGGCACGCGCGGCGGCGTCAGCTGCAGCCTGCTTTTGCGCCACGGCAGCCTGGGCCTCCGAGGCCTTGGTTGCCGCGACATCAACGTTAGCGGCAGCGCGCTCAACCTGGGTTTGCTTTGCTGCAACGGCCTGCGATGCTGCACTCACCTTGCTGCCGGCATCGTCGGCAACGCCCTGCGCCACAGCAAGCTCCTTGCGTGCCGCATCCACGCCCTGCTCGGGATTTGCCAACGAGTCACACCACGCATTCAACGCAGCCTCATACTCTGCAACCGTCATCGGATTGAGGTTATACGGCTTATACCATTGACCAGAATATACAAATGTTTGCGCCTGTGTACTCCCGTACAGCGTCCCTCGCGTGCAAACGCCCATGCCCGTCACGGTGTAATCGGGGTTGATCACGTTGATGTAATGTCCGACCGAAGGGTTAGGTCCACCGTGCAGTGCGGCGTAGTTATCAATCTGGGAGCTATGCGCTGTATAGAAATCGTAAGCGGCCTTTCCCGTAAGGCCCGACGCGCCCAGCGAGGCGGCGGCAGCATCAAAGATGGCCTTCTCCTGATCGACCCACTGCTTAAACGGATTGCTTCCGTAGTTCCACGCCACATTCTCGCCCACGTTAAACTGCTGAGCGTGCGCGACCTTCGTATCGGAGAAGTTCGCGTCGGCGATGGCGGTCGCCATCATGGCATATGTCACCTTGAGCTCGCCTAGGCCAACGCTTGCGCGATACTCGTTGCACGCTTTGAGCCACACAACCGCCTGCTTCATATTGGTCAGGCTCGTCGCGTCGACTTCCTCGCCCACCTTGTTGTAGCCAGCGAGTTTGCAGTTGAGGATGATATCCGCCGCATCGTCGGCACCCACACTCTTAAAGAATGCGATGGCACCCTGGCGGTAGTTCTCCGCCGATGCATTCGCCGTTGCCTGAGCGGCATCGAGCTTTGCCTGGGCCTGAGCCACAGCCTGGTCGGCCTGCTGCTTTTGGGCCTTCGCCTGATCGAGCGCCTTGTCGGCAGCGTCTTTCTCGTCCTTGGCCGCCGAAAGCTTGGCCTGGGCATCGGCCAGCTCCGTGAGCGCACTGGCATGATCGGTCTTGGCCTGGTCAAGAGCGGCGTCGGCAGCGGTCTTGGCAGCAGCGGCGGCATCCAGCTTTGACTGGGCATCGGCAGCGGCCTGCTGCTGATCGGCAACTGCCTGCTGAGCAGTCTGAACCTCGCCCTCGGCGGCGGCAACGTCCTGCTCAGCGGCAGCAAGCTCGCTCTCGCACTTCGACTGCGCGGCCTTGGCGGCCGTCAGCGCTTCGGACGCAGCAGCCACCTTTGCCTTGGCGGCCTCGTACTCCGGGCCCGCGGCGCCCTGCTCGGCTCGATCCAGATCGGCCTTGGCCGCGTCATAGCTCGTCTGCGCGGCATCCACGTCCGCATCTGCCGCGGCCTTTGCCTGCTGAGCTGCCGAAAGCTTGCCCTGCGCGTCCTGCTGCTTGGCAGCGGCGGCAGTGGCAGCGTCTTGAGCATCCGAGAGCTTGGCCTGCGCATCAACGACCTGCTGCTTCGCCTGTTCCAGGTCACTCGCAGCCTGCCCTGCGGCAGCCTGGGCGGCAGCTACAGCCTCGGGCGTAGCATCGGATGCAGCAGCCTGTGCGGCCTCAAGCGCAGACTGGGCATCACGGGATGCCCTCTGGGCAGCAGTCAGGGCTTCATCCTTGTCCGCCAGCTCCTTCTTGGCAGCATCGAGCGCAGCCTGAGCGTCCTCAAACGCCTTGACATCCTGATCGGCCTTGTCCTGCGCAGCGCCCAGCTGCTTTTCCAGCTCGGCCGAAGCAGCGGAGGCCGCGCTATCGCTCGCACCGCGGGCCGCGTCATAGGCGCCCCGCGCCTGCTGCTGGTTGACGGCGGCAGCATCGTAGGGAGCGGCAGCCGCTTCCAGATCGGCCTTGGCGGTAGCAGCTTTAGCGCGCGCCGCATCAACTGCAGCCTGCAGGTCGGCGACCTTTTGCGCTGCAGACACGGCACCCGCGCCAGTACCGGCGGCCGCAGTACTCGTCAGCGGCGACATCACCGCAGCCGTTGCACCCGTGGCGCCAACGCCATCCGCATCCTGTGCCACCGCGACCAGGGGCGACAGCATCGAGCCGCCCGTCATGGCAATCGTCGCCGCAGCAACCGTCACCACGCGTCCAGCCGCCTTGGCCTTACCCAAAGCCTTGCCGTCCATGTCCTTGTTCATATTCTTGCTCATTGTCGATTCCTTCCCACGGTGAGCCGTTGTTTGACACAGATAGTCGATCCAACTTGCCCCATTAAAAAGAGGTGATAACGGGGTAATTAAATTGAGCGATTTGAATCGCGGCGAACCTGGCATTCGCAAAAGCCAAACTCATAGTTCCGCTCGCGCTCAATCTCATCCAAATACTCGAGATCTTCGCCACTTGGCGCCTCTTCACCTAGGCATACAGGCCAGTTCTCTGTGCGAGAACGGTCAGTACGGCCATAAATGGTCTCGAGATTAATGAAATCGATATTGCCGTTGTTAAAGGAGAAATTGCTGGTGCTCATGCTCAAATCCCGTCCACATAAACTCAAATTGCTGTGCTTGGCCTCTTTTAGAGACCCCATCTCATACGCTATGACTGTAGTATATGCGCTCTGCTTGCATGTTGCAAGAACATTTTTATTTTTCTAGCGCTTATAGCTAATCTGTTTCCTCTGTTTCCTCACGAGCAAATACCAGGCTCCCCCGCCGCGCCCTCACGCGCGGCACATTCGTTGAGATACTTCACCGGAATCGGCCACCTGGAGGGAGCTCCGTGGCGCGAAAGCCCCACATTGACCAGCTGAACCAGCAGCTCGGACAGATCGTCGCCTTCGAGCACCTCAATCGAGCGCACATGAATCGCCGTCGCCAGGTCCTCCTTGGTGCCGTTGTTGACGCCCACAAAGTAGCAGGTCATCCCTGCACGTTCAAACGTTCCAATGCCGTAATAGGGCGAGTTGTAGCTTTCGAAAAACTCCTTCTTACGGCCCGCTTTGCCCGTAAGCTGGTAATCGCGCACCAAGGTCGCAAAGTTGTTAGAGAAGGTCGTCAAGCCCGTATCGCGCACGCGCGCGAGCATAGACTGTCCACCTGCCCGCACGTCAAAGATATAGGCATCCTTGTCGAGCTTGCCGTCGGCCGTCAACAGCTCAAGCTCTATCTCGTCCACGGGACCATCCTCGATGGAATGCGAGGTGTAGTCCATGGCCCCGTCAGCACCAATCGTTAGCGTTGCAAGGCGCGCATCCAGCTCAATCTTGTCTTCCTCTTTACGCGGAACATTGACCACGCCGCAGACCGTCACCGACTCAACGCCAAAAGAGCCAAGGTCAAACGCCTGCATCCGTCCGTCGACGACGTTCTGCTTTACCAGCAGCTCTTTGAGCATGGCTCCCAGGATTCCCTCCTGTGCGCCCCGTACCTTTGTATTCGGCATCGCCTTAACCAGCGGCTCGCACACATCCGGCGTCACATGCTGCTCCACCACGCCAGCGTGCAGAGCATAGCCATCGTCCTCGGCGACCTCGTTGGCTACCACAACGATATTCCACGCCAGCGGATCAACAGCCCTGCCGCCATACGACGCGCGCACGCCCCACGAGGAATCGTTGAGCCGATCGGCCAACTGGCGCGCTACCCTATCAAGCCCGTCACCCGCGAACGAAACCACAACCCGCCGCCCCAACGAACGCTCCGCAACCACATGGGCGTATCGGTCGCTTTTCAGAACCTCGTAGAAGCTCTTGCGCGGATACTCCCTGAGCGATATCTGGGCAAAATCGCTGTACCGACGCTCAAGAATCTGCAGCTCTCGGTACAGGATTCCCTTCTTGGTATAGGCGACCTTTTCCGCCTGGGCAGAAAACGTAAGGTCACGGCGTTTGGACGGCTTATCGCCCTTGGCACGGCGCAGGATATACTCATCGCTTTGTCCGTGAGCCAGCACCACCGTAGCCACAGGCGACAGCCTGTAACCCACCTGGCTGTTGATCTTCTCGAGTTCCAGCTTGTCGCCTGCCGCACGACCGATGAGCACCCGCCGCTTGGCAAACGTTCGGATCTTAAGTTCAAAGGTGCAGTCCTCGTTGATAACAGTCTCGACCGTCTCAATCTTGGCAGGGCCCGTTCCTGCTTCCTCAATGGCGTCGCGGCGGTCGCCCTTGGCACTAATGACATACAGGTGTCCCGTGTCATTGGGAATCTCGTCCTCGACCCCCTCAAACTGCGAGCAAGAGTTGAATAGCAGGCGCAACACGACGCAATCTTCCAGCTCGTCCCAATGAGTTTTAATCGGAACCATTTGCTCATGGGCGAGCGGGGCGTTAAGGTCGCCCGTCTGCACGCCCGCTTTGACCATCAGAAAGACGCGGTTGTCTGCAAGCTGCGTAAGCGCGACGACCTTGCCCGTCTGGCATACATCGGCCATAAAGTTCGCCACGGCATGCTTGCCTGCATCGCCTACGTTGCACCAAAAGACCGAGTAGCGCTCCTCGGCAGCAGCGGCATCGAGCTGCAGCTTAAACTCAGATACGGCAATGTCTCCCAAGCCACACGACTGGTTATGCTTCGATTGCACGATGAACCGCCTCCATCATCTCCAGATTGATTGCACCGTCAGCGGCCATATAAGGAACGGAGAACACAGCCCCTTCGGCGTCGAGTGCCTTGGGCGCGCACTCAAGCGCTGCCTCATCAGCCAAAACGTTGACGATTAGCAGGCGTTTCGCCCCAACCTTTTGAGCCTTGGCCCTAAAGCGCTCGGCATCCGACGCCTCGCGACCGTCGCGAACATAAGCGATATAGGCACCGATGCGATAGTGCTTGAAGTCGATCCACACCCCGGTTTTGTTGCCGGCGGCATCGAGCACCTCAAAATCGCCGCCCGTCTCGGCATGGGCCGCATCACCGCACGTGAGCGAATAACGTCCGTCGTAATACGCCTCAAAGATGGCCCTACCGGCAGACTCGCCCAACTCTCCCAGGTATACCGCCTGGAACATATAGGGCGTCATGTGCACCGTCGCCGCCGGCTGCAACGTCGTGGGCACCCCGTCGCGCGACCAGCGCTCGCGCACCTCGCGAATCGAGAGCAGCTCGGGCACACGGGCAGCCGCCTGGCTTACCTGGCGAACCTTTGCGCCCTTTAAGCCCTCGTTATAGCGGCAGCGCTCCTCCAGGCGGGCAGCAATCTGCTCGACAGGTTCACCCTCATAGCTGGGAAACTCAAAATGCGGCACCTTACACGCTCCGCCCTGCGCATACGCATAGCCACTCGCGGCAAACGGCATGTGCAGTGCGGTGCTTTTGCGCGCAGGATAGCTTGCGAGGTCCTCCCACGGCAGGCAAAAATGATGCAGATAAAAGTCGCGCTCGCCATCGAAGGCGGCCAGATCTTCCTCGCGCGCATCGAGGGAGGTAACCTTCCATGCCAGCTTTTCGTGCTTCTCTTTCGCCAGGTTGTTCCTAAAGGCAGCAAGGTTCTGCTGTTTGTTAGCAGCGTGCTGCTTCTTGTCCGCCATGTGATTGTTGACAGCCGCACAGGCGCCAACAACCTGCTCCAGCTCGTAGCCCATCGGCAAATCGTGCAGGAACGAAAAGTCGCAATCGCCGGCGATTTTGCGGTCGAGCATTACCTGCACGTGCGGCATCTTTACGCTCGTGCGCATCAGGCGGCCCACGGCCTGCGCCACAATGCGAGCACCTTCGACCTGATAAGAGAGGGTATTGCGAACCGGCAGATTCCGTTTGGTGCCAGACAGCAGCAGCCGTACGTTATGACGCTTTTCGGTAAACGGGACCTCTCCGCGCGCCACCAGCTCTTCCTGTTCAACCACACCTGTCAACGCCTGCTGAACAAACGTCGCCGAGCTAATCTCGACTTCCGACGTCAGACGGCTCGTAGGCGACTCAATGTACAGAAAGTCCAGGTCCATCTTGGGACGGCGGTCGGCATCCTCGAAGCCGCAATCAACCTGTCGTACCGTGCGACACAAACTTTCCGGTACCTTGTATTTAAGATTCTTGGAAAAGCCACCGGCCGACAAATTGATGAGCATAAGGGTTGGCCGGCCCATCTCGAGACGGTTTTGAGCGTCACCCCAACCGATATCCCATTCTGCAGCGTTAAAGCACGGCACCATACCCTTGGCCTCCTTGAGCGACTCCTCGTACGACGCCTCGGGGCACTTAACGTTCCGAATCACCAGCTCGGCAACGATTTCTCGGGCAAGGTCCAGCGCCAAGCTATTAAAGTCGCCATGGTTTCCCATGTGGCGCGTCGTAAAGATGGCTCCTGCCTGATGCTCGTTGCGTGCAACGCCACGTGCCCAGGTGCTCACGGCAACGAGTGTCTTGCTTAGACGCTTCAATTCAAACTCGATGCTCTTGACGTCGCTTGTGCCCACCCTGTCGGCGATCTTTAAACGCAGACGCACCGCAAGCCCTTCACTTACGCCGACCTGGTCAAAGAACTCCATCACGCGCTCGTACGTCTCGTCGGGCGATACGATGGCCCCACCAAAGGCGCCGCCGGCCAACGCAGCCATACCGGCAAGATTCTTGTCTTCGTCAACCCAAGCAACGTCAACGTCGTACGTCTTTGCCGCCTGCTTGTTAAACAGCTTGGTCTGTCGCACGATCTCTTGGTTGAGCTCGCCAATCCACGTATCCTTGCGGACCACGCCGTGAACCTCATCGAGGTAATCCAGGTTAAAGTTCTTTACGGTCGATGCGCTCCAAGTTGCGCTCATGCACACGCAGGGCGCATTGGCAGCAATGGAGGCCAAGTACGCCTCGGGCATGCGCTCAATGCCATGGCTGGTTAGGTGCGTGGTAAATATGTGGTCGAGCGTGGTTTCCATCACCAGGTAGCCGACGCCGCGCGCATACATCGAGTCATCGGCTGCATCAATATCGTCGTTCTTACGGTTCTTAAAGAACAGCGCCATCATCAACGCATTCCAAAAGCATTTCTCACTGGTTTGGTCGTTCCTAATGCCCAGCGCATCGATGATGTTCTTGCGCGAAAGATCGTCCTTGTACGAAATGCTGCCGTAATACAGGCTATCCATAAGGCTGGCGCAGATGGCAAGGTGACCTACTACCATCCTAACGACGCCGCGCGCACGACGAACCGCCTTGTTAACGGTTTGCTGTCCATTCGCCCCATGAGCCGTAATCATATTGCGGGTACCGTCCTCATTGAGCTTGTAGCACAACGGGTTTACCGAGTTATCGCCCACCGAGACATCATCACTGCCAAACAGACGACGACCGGCAAGCTGCTCGTCTTTTGCCTCGTCAGACAGCGCAAAAGGCGGGCGCAGTTTCATTTCCTTAATGCAGGAGGCGAGTGCCTTTTGAATATTCTCGGCATCCTTGGCGATTCCTTCGGCAGCTTCCTCTACGCTCGCTCGCGAAACCCTGTTCCTCTCGGCATTCGACCCCTTGTGATCGCCCGACGTAGAAGCGTGTGTGTAGACCGCCATCCATTGATCTCGATTTCCCAACAGCAAGGGGTCCACCACGCCGCCGTTAAAATGACGATCAAGGATGCGCAGCGCCTCATCCGGCTGAAACGTCACGGGGTCGTCCGTCAGCGTCGACAGCATGTCAGCCTTCATGTGGTCGATTTCGTCAAAGATGAATAGGCACTTCTCTGCAGCCGCCGCGTTAAAGAGCACAACGCCCCGACCGGTCACCGTATCGATTCTGTTGACGAGCTTTTGGGGCGTAAGGGCAATCACATGTGGCATGCTCTCGTCGTTGAGCAGCGCAGATGGCCAAATCTGAGGGATTACCTCCATGCCTCGCGTAATGTTCTTGAGTTCACAACTCACTGCCCAACGCAGGCTCGCATCGGCTAACGACAGCTTGTCCCACAGGCTGGGGGTCAGACAATCGACAACGTTTCCCAGACTTTTCTTTGTATCAAGAATGTGCAGAAGGTTATCGGCAACCTCCATAGTGTTACGCCATGCTCGCTTAATGACGCGATGAGAGCTCTCGTCATCTGCTTCGATGGGACACGAGATTTCGCGCACGCCCACGGCACCCTTGCCGCGGGTGGCCTCAATCCAATTCAGAATGTTCTCGCCCGCGCGCGGAAGATCGAACACCATGCGTGCCGCTTCATCACAACTCATGCCCTGGCCAGCCAACAATTCACGCACGCTTGCAACATAGTTGTCGCGATTGTCTTTACCCGGAACAACAAACACCAAGGTACGGCGGCCGGGACACTTGTTAAAACAGCCCGACTCATCCCAGCCGTCGGCAATCAGGTCGGCCGTGACCTGCTCGGCCGTGTAGTTTTTGCCCGAGCCCGTCGTGGCGCCCAAAAAGTACAGGCCGTTGTTGTCCTGGTCCTTAGCGCCGTCCTGATCCTGGGGAACAAACAGCGCACGCTCAAAAAACTCGCGCATCGCCTTTTGACGTGCAAGATAGGGAGCAAGCTCCTTGTCGCCCGCAGACGACAGCATCGATTGACAGTTGAGTTCCCACGTAGCCATGGTCAAACCTCCGATTTAGTTGTTGCATGTGTTGAATACCATCCCGTGCGGACAAAAACTCACGCGAGGTGGTTGAGGTGGCGGCGTCTATGCCGCCGAGAAAGGGAAAGAAAAGAAAGAGAAACAGTCGGCGATTACTCGCACGAAGCGAGCAGCTTCTTAAGATCGCACTCCAATGCCTCACGCTCCTCAACGTCCATCACTGCAAGGGCGACACGCATCAGGGACACCTTGGCGGCAAGCTCCTTAACCTGGTCGGGGCGCTTGCTAAAGTGGTCGTAAATCCGCAGGGCCTCCCCGGCCGCCAGGTACTGCCACTTTTCCAACGAAGGCTTTTCGGACCTGCTCATGGCATCGACCCACTCGCCAAGACCCTGAAAACCGTTGCCCGTAGTCGTGCCGTTCATAACCACATCGAGCGGGCTCAGCAAGCAATCGGGCGATTTTTTGTACACCAATTTGGTGAGCATAAGCACCTGGGCAAGGTTGCGATACTTGTCCTGATCGGCATAGAGCACGTCGTTGTAGCAGGCGCACGCCTTAAGCAGCTCGTGGGCGGCAATGCGCTCCGGCCCATCAAACGGAACGCCGCGCAACAAGACCCCAGCAAGATCGAATGCTTTGCCGCCCTGCACGATCTTGTCGAGCGCCGAGCCGTCCATCAAATCCGCCAGCCAAGCAAGCTCGGGCTGATACGGCCTATGCTCGTCCTTGTCCTCATGCTCCATCCAGCTGTTCACCAGCGCCAGGGCTTCAATCTCCCTCCCGTTCAGAAAGGGCGAATTCTCCCCCATCTCTTCCTGCAAAAAACCCCGCGGCTCATGAGAGCGCTCGTACGCAACCGCAAGTTCCCCGTCGCTCACGACCAAGGTCGCACGGGAAATATAGGTATCTTCCCGCATGTCCCTCCAGGCGTACATCATAAGGGGACGCAGCTGACGGAGCATGCCGCGCGCGCCGGCACCTTCCTTAACCGCGCGCTTCGCCGCAAGGCGAGCAGCATCTGCCGTCAGCTCCATCTTGGCGCCATTTCCCATCATATTGTTGTGCTTGGGTAGGTACTGTTCATACGCAATCTGGACCAGATCGTCCACGCTCAAGGCGTTAAAGTTAATCACCGAGCCAATGCGCCCGCACAGCTCGGACATAATACCCCAAGTCTCAACATCCTCGATGGTCGCACTGTCTCGCAGCTCGTTTGCCGATTTTGCGGCGGTGCGCACGGCGGCATACGAGGATCCGAAGCCGACCGTGGTGCCAGACTTGTCACCCAGGCGCTTGCGCACCAGAGCGTCCAAGCCCATAAAGGCGCCGCCCAAAATGCAGACAACCTGATCGAGGTTGAGTGTCTTAATAGCCGCACTCTTGGAGGTATCACATTCGAACGGCATCTCCCCGCCTTCCAAAAGCTTAAGGAACGACTGCGATGGACTAAAACTCGATGCAACTTCTCCCCCATCGGGTTCGACACGAACCGCCTTGTCAAACTCGTCAAAGAGCACCAAACAAATTTCACCGGGATTCGCAGCCTGATAGTCCGCGACCTGCGATAGGCAGTTGATCATGCTGGCACCGCGCCAGCCCTCGCCCGTCATGGTGGAGACATCGAACACGAACAGCTTGAGCCCTGCGGCATCTGCCACGGCCTTGATGGTGTGGGTCTTTCCCGTACCAGTGGAACCCATCACCAAAATGGCGGCGGGCGAAAGAACGTCGCGCGGATCGGCGCCGCGTGCCAACATCACGCAGCGGTTGACCTCAAAGCTCAGCGCCGTCACAAAGGCCTCCAAGCTTCCTTCGTGGCCAATAACACTCTGACGCGTCTGCTCCACCAGACGCGAGGGCGCAATTCGAGTGAGCAGGTCCCGGTAGCGATCGATGTTTCGATACTGCTTCTGAGCCATGGGTGTTTTCCTTTCTATATTGGTTTTCTTACCTATGACGTGGCCCCGAGCCCATAAACTCCTACAGTGCCAGCGATGTCGCCGACTCCAGATAGATCACGTTGCCCGGCTGGGTAAAGACCGGAATGTGGTAGAGCAGCTGCAAAATGCCCTGCTTGAGCAGCGGAAACAGTGTGGGATGCAACACTTCGTACATCAGGGCACCAGCCATAAGAGCGGTAAGTACGGCAAGCAGCAAAAGCTTTTGAGCGTCAGAGAATACCGACATGGTCGTTCCTTTCTTTATGCGAGATATTTGGATTGCGTTGTGGGTTAGCGACTCATAGCGATGGCAATGCCAATAACCGCGATAACCACGGGGATCGCAAGCGATGCAAACAGAATCCCGGCAAAAAGGCCCACCACCAGCGCGCACACGATGATGGCCAGCGTGGTGGGTACAAGCGCAAGCAGAGGAGTAACCACGCAGACGGATGCAAAGCGAAGCCCGTGGAACAAGCACTCATGAGGGAATAAAGCCTTGAGGACCCCTTCGACAATTCGCCACTCGACAATCGTTCCGATGGTTAAGACAACAGCCCAAAGCAGGTAATCATTGGCGCGGGAATCCGAAGCCATCTTTCCGGTAACGCCGGCCCACCAATCAAATACGGCGGCATAGCCCAGCAAACAGACAATCGCACAGACGACGGATGCAAATGCGCCGGCACCCTCAATTACACCGAGCAGCTCGCACATGTCGGATTCGCGCCCTCCCGTTAACAACACGATCCATTTGTGGGCAAGCGCCGCAACAAACGCCGCGCCCAGCACAACCCAGTACACCCTAAACGCCACCAGGCGCCATGAATGGAGCGGGATCACCGTGTTGCTCTCGCTAATCTCGAACATAAACCCGCCGAGCCACGTCGTCAGCAAGCACATCATGTCGACGGCGACCACGTAGAGTACAACCGCAAAGACAGTTTGCAGAATCATGCCGAAAATATTCATCGCCGTTGGCTTCTTGGGGGCGTCCGGCTCGATTCTGTACATGTCGCATCCGTTCATTAGCTGTCCTTTCATTGCTGATGACATATTGGTCCGAAAGCCCGTTCATTTTTAGAATTTTATTTCTAAAAGCTTAACGCAGTTGATACCCCCGTGGGTTAAGCTATAAACACTCAATTTCAAATTCATCGGAGTTGGGCTGATAATATGAATTGACCGCGTCGTGCCATTGCCAACAACGACGCACTCCATATCGCACAACGCATGTCCGAGGAGGCAATCGTGCTTCTGTCTCGCGCAGAACAAGCAAAGCTAGGCCTTTATCATGCCTACAATCAGGATCCAGAGCCTCATAGCAGCGCATTTCTTGCAAACCTGGTTTCCTTTATGGTCTCAAAACTCCAGCCAACGCTAAAAACTCATACGCTTATCGAGCTGTGCTGCCGAGATTTTGAGTTTGCCCAAGATTATGCAAATGGACCCGCATGGTCTATCTGGGGCATCGACCTTAAGGACCCCGAAAGCACCGACTTTAGAACTCGCGGCACATCCGCTGATCCGTCTTTTACATTTACCAAAGCCGATGTCTTTGCCTCAACGCCAGAATCGGGTGCCGTGCCCCGTACCGATGAGCCCACGCTCATCTACTGCAGACCCCCCGAGCAAATCCCCCTCACTCAATTTGAGCCCTCGCTCGAAATTGCAGATGAGCATGTTCGGGATTTCCTTACGTCGAGGGCCCGTCAACTGCAAACACTTGTCGATGTACCAAGCCCGCTTTCGGTCAGCGAATGGTATTACGTTTTTCTCGCTGCTTCCCTTGCGTGTGAACGCCCGGATTCCATTGCGGTCGTACAAGTCTCCAACCGATTGCTCAACCTGGCACGCGCCGCAGACGGGCGCCGCCTGCTCTGCCAGCTTGGACTATTGACAGCGATAGTGTTACTTCCCAATACGATCGCCGCCAATAGCGATGGCTACGCCTTACTATTTCTGAGCGACCGTAAACCCAACGAGCCATATTTCCTCTTTGATGGGCGGTCATTTGACAACAAGCCCATGACAAGCGAGCTCATGCATCAGATCCAAGACTCGATTAGTTATGCTTACGCCAAGACAACCGATGTGACGCATTGGCGTCTCGGCGATCGAGGTGCCGAAAAAATCTGGCCTTTACTTCCCAGTGCTAAAAGCACCTCTTTTGCAGAGGAGTCCTTCGTTCGCTTTGGCAGCGTAGCGGACATACGCCGCGGCATTCCCCGTAGCACTCTTTTAAAGATGCCACAGATGGGTCTTAGCAGAACGGACCGACGAATTGACTGCTACTACCTATCGCTTAAACACTTAGTCGATGGAACGGTTATCGGTTTCGAAGATCTACCCGAGCGCGTATCCGACACGGATATTTACGATATGGGCGATACGGATCCAGGTCTTTTCTATCGTCTCAAACCGCTGGGCGAGTATGAAACCTGCATACTGATCTCACGCTTCGGACCACCATTTAAGCTGGCCCTCGTAGTGCCGGGAAGCATGAGGCGCGAGCCGGTGCCTCAGAAACCTCAGTTATGCCCTAAACTCATTGTCCCCTGCGATGTCGTCTTCTGCGCATCCTTTAAAGATGAACTACTAGCACGATTCTTCTTAGCCTACCTGTCATCCGATGAAGGACAGCAGAAACTCTTAGCCTCCTCACACGGAGACTCGCTTGCGCAGCTATCTCCTAAAGACCTGCGAAGCATGACCGTGCCTGTTCCCGGGCAAGCAGAACAGGAGCGCTGCGCGCAAGAGTACGAAGCAAAACAGCGCGCCTACGAGGATGCCCTTAAGCAGGCGGGACATTACGCCGCGAGTAAGGGGACGATGTAACGGCCGGGGTTGACAGGCTGTCCGGACTTTTCCGACAGCCTGTCAATCAGGCGCGCCGATCAGCGCGGCGGCTAAAGATTCTCATCGGACTTTGCGCTGGCTTTGCCCGCCTCTTCGCCCGCGATCAAGTCCCTAACCGTTATATGCGCACCGTACGTAGCATCCTCGATCTTTTCCATAACATCAGGGTCGCAAGTTCCCCAAACATCTTTGAGGACTCGAGCCAATCCCCAAGCGGCGCTGAGCAGGACGTCAACATCCTTTAGATCTAAATGATCGACCGTAAAGGGACAGTACTCGCGCTCCAGCAGATAGGTGTCAACAGCCTCAATTGCCTCAGCCACATACTGCTCAAGATCGGGATGGGGATGGAAGGCACACAGAGCCTTGTGCGGATCGGTCGGCTCGATCCAATACAGCGTTGTCGCATCCTCGCATTTCTCGAGCGGATAACGCTCGACTGCCTTCTCCCAGCTTTCATACCAGGGATCGGCATCACCGTCCGTCATCGACCTGCAAAGATCAATCGCCGCAGAAACAGTCGCACACGAATATCTATAGCTGGCGTCTTTCTTAAACTCATCATTGAGCTCGACGTCGCCAGACAGCTCCGCCTCCATGACCAGGAACGGACCGTCCTCATCCGTAATGCTCATGGGATTGTTGTTGCACTCATAGTCCGGATACATTTTGTCTCCAATCACTCATATTGGTTTGTTAGCTTATGCTGCCGTACGGACACATTAACAAGCGATATCGAAACCGCGCTCGCGCGGAAAGTTGTCGCCCTCGCGCCAATCTGCAAGTTTTTCTCATCGCGTGACAAGAGCTTGCGATTTCTGCAAGTTTTTCTCACGCCGCGATAAGAACTCGCATGGTCGCCCCGCTACCTACGCCACGAGGCAGCAAGGATAATGGGAATCCCGGCAAGGCACACCACCAAGGCTACGGCTGCGAACGCAAGCGCGATGGCCACGCTCACGACGACATAGGCCACGGCAATGAAGGCCAGCGCCAGCAGGCAGGCAAGCAGCTCGGCCACGTAGCACAACACCAGGTTCGAGCTCGCGCGCTTCAGCAGGACGTCGGCGAGGCGGACAAGCTCGACGGCAAAGCCGCTGCCGAAATTACGGCCAGGGCCCTTGGCAAGGAACCACTTGAACAGGCACATCAGGGCGCAGCCCAGCATGATCATGATGGAAACGGCCCATGCATTGTGCCCCGACTCAACAAGGCCCTGGTCACCCATCGCGCTGCCGTTGATGAGCCAACTCGTCCCATAGCCCATGAACGGCATCGCCAGCAGCAGGCAGGCGCTCACCGCGGCGAGAAGGCGCGACACGCGCTTGCTGAAAACCGGAGCCTCGCAGATGAGTCCAAGTCCCTCGCGAACGCGCCAGGCGGCATGGTAGGCGGGGTACGCCGCGATGAGCGCAGCCACGAGCAGCGACGCCCAATCGGACCCGGGCGCCGCCGACGCGTACTCCGCGATCGCAGAAACTGAGCAGTTGGTGTGGAACGACTCGTTCAGGAACAGCGCGACCTCGCCCTTCCAAACGCAAAACGGGGCGGCGACGGAGGCGATGCCGACAACGGCAATCGCGGCGGCGGCAATAAGCGGCGCGCCCTGCACGAGCTTGACGACCTCGCCCTTGGCGGTGCGGGGCGCGGTCTCAACGGCGCTGGATGGAATTTGGATAGAAGTGTTCACGATTTTCCTTTCAACAGAGATCAAACCGGAAACGCCGGCAACTAGGATGCAGCCTCTAGTCGGCTCCGATTAGAGATTGTTCGCCCACATTGATACCAAGTCGTGCGGACACATTAACAAGCGATATCGAAACCGCGTCCACGTGGAGAGTTGTCGTCCTCAATCCATTCGAGCCCGACGCACTCATCGATCCCTGCATCGGGGACTGACGACCATCTAAACTCGAAACCAAGCTGGTCAAGCTCATCGACTCGCCCACGGATCACTCCGTAAACATCCAACGCATTCTCGAAATCCTCCGAAGACGCGTAGCCTCGCTCGCACTGCTTGCGCATCTGATGCAAGCGACCCATGGCGGCGGCGATAATCTCGCGAAGAGCGATAACCTCGCGCTCGCACACATCGATGTTTCCTTCGTTGAGCTTGATGCAATCGGGCATAACGGCCTCCCTGGTTTTAAGCCTTTTCGCTTGACTCCATTGAACAGCCGCGAACAGCCGCGTAATATGACTTTTATCGCGTTTTAAATTTTGGCTGTTTGGAGCATCGATGCTTGAGTCCGAAAAAGAACCATTTAGCTGGGGTTTTGAGGCTGGCTTTCTTCGCTCCCCCGTCAATCCCCGTATGCTTCTTCTTAACAGGACGCCAGAGATTGATTGCGCCGGTGACGGAAGCACATCCGGCAATGCAAGCGCATGGAGTCTCGTCTCCATAGCCAACGATCTATTACGCGTCGACTTAAGCTCGCTTTTCAACGAGATTGGGAACCACTTTCGTGAGCGAGCAGAACTTCGCTTTTATATCGATTTGCAGAACGCCATTCGACAGCCCCCTGCCGCTCCTCACCATGTGCAACACACCTCGATAGACTCCGCATCCGAGCCAGACCATGACGACTGGCTCGATCCAGACGATCCCGACCAAGAGCCCACCCAAGCAGAATTGAACGAAGCTGAAATCGCTATCAACCTTCAAAAACAAAAGGAACGCGACCTCGATTTCTTTGCTCCGATATTCGACGAAGCCATTACAAGCCATGCACACGGAGAGATTTCCGGCATGGCCAGATATCTCCTTGAAAATGTCTGTAGACAGTGTGTCATGAACATCACGGCGATTCCCGACTATCGCTATTACAGCTGCTGGATGTACAACAACGCTATTGAGTGCGACGAGATCAACCGCCTGTACCGCGCGGTGATTACAACATCGGACCAACTCAACAAGCAAGAAATGGCGTCCCTCTTCAGCTCCTATCTCCAGCTCGAGTCGAACGACATGAGCATTAACGCTACCAACGGCGAGACTGATCTAACAGCACCAGTGCCGTATGACCGCGACAATCCTATACGCAACTTTCCCAAGGCGAAATCTCAGATAGAAACAGCTTGCGTCTGCACCAATATCGATCTCTTTCGAGCGCTTCTCATTGTTTTTTATCAGGAATGTCTGGAGCTTACCCCGCTGCTTAAAAACACCGAGGCACCTAGCCTGCTCGCGCAAAACGAAGAGTTTTTCCCAGCCGCCATCAAAACAAGCGACCCGCGACAATTCCGATTATTCGATGAGCAGCTGCCAGCAATCATCCGCTTTGGCGAAGCTTTTGTATACGCAGCCAAAAAACACTTGCCCGGAAACGAAACGGCTCAAAAGCTCGAAGAGCATTTGAATGGAATAAAGCGCATGAATAGCGCCCCCTTTATGCAGGCGTTTCGTAAAAACTATCTCGAGGCTATGCGCGAGAACCAGATCTTCGCAAATGGAGACTTCCATACGCATGCAGAGCTTAACGACCAGGAAAACCTCAATAGGCTCGTTGGGCTTCAAGCCGTTATTTCAAAGGCAGGAGAGCTCTACTTCACCGAAGAGGAATGGTCCTTTGCAAGCCTTTATGCCCGCATCCTTCACGAGCTGCTGCTGTGCGGCATTATGCCGATAGCATGCCAAACCTGCGGTTCGCTCTTTTTTCCAACTGGTCCCAACAGCAAGTACTGCGACCGATATAGCGAGGAGACCAAGCTCTACTGCAACCCGCGATATAACGCCAAAAAACATCTTGGTCGCAAATCGCCCCGCGATGTCGCGCTCAATATGCAGAGAAAAGCCGATACGGCGTATAAAAATGGCCTAGCGGATTGTGCCCACTATTTTGAGCGTCTTGGCAACTTTGTCCTCAATG
>CAJKGV010000017.1:0-18115 GCA_905199455.1 Collinsella aerofaciens
CGGAGGCGGAGTACACCGACGCGCCGGCCTCGTTAACGATGGTGTAGCGAAGGCTGGGCGCCTGCTCGGCAATAAACTCCGAGACGACTTCCTCGGTCTCGCGGCTGGCGGTGCCGTTGCCGATGACGATGGTGTTGACGCCGTCCTTCTTGACGAGGCGGGCGAGCTCGCGCTTGGTGCCGGCGACGTCGTGGCGCGGCTTGGTGGGATAGACCACGCCGTGGTCGAGCAGCTTGCCGGTCTCGTCCATGACGGCGACCTTGCAGCCGGTGCGGTAGCCCGGATCGAGCGCGAGCACGCGGGCGCCGCGCACGGGACGTGCCGAGAGCAAGCCCTCGAGATTCTTGGCAAAGACGTTGATGGCCTCGGTCTGGGCGCGAACGGTGAGCTTAGCACGGGCCTCGCGCTCCAGCGAGGGAGCCATGAGGCGCTTGTGGCCGTCGGCGATGGCGGCATCGAAGATGGGGGCAAACACGCCCTGGCGTCGGGGCCAACGGCTGCCGAGGCGCGCCGTGGCAGCAGCGCCGTCGACGTTCACGCGCACGCGGAGCTTGCCCTCGCGCTCACCGCGGTCGATAGCCAGCACACGGTGGTTGGGTATACGGCGCAGCGGCTCGTCAAAGTTGTAGTAGGGCTCGTAGGGGGTCTTCTCGGTGGGGTCGGTGGCCTCGACGACGATATCGGCGGTGTTTTGCGTAAAGGCGCGCAGGTCGGCGACGTTCTCCGGGTCCTCGGCCACCGTCTCTGCCACGATGTCGGCGGCGCCGGCGAGCGCCTTCTCGGGCGTGTCGAAGCCGGCCTCCTCGTTGACGTATGCCGCGGCGGCGTCGAGCGCGCTGCCCTTGGCCGAGGCCTGCATGATGATCATGTTGGCGAGCGGCTCCAGGCCTGCCTCGCGGGCCTTCTGCGCGCGGGTCATGCGCTTTTTGCGGTAGGGCTTGTAGAGGTCCTCGACGCGCTGGAGCTGCGTGGCCTCGCGAATCTGTTGCTCGAGCTCGGGCGTGAGTTTGCCCTGGGCGTCGATGAGCAGAATGACGTCTTCCTTGCGCTGCTCAAGATTGCGCAGGTAGGACAGGCGCTCGTCGAGTGCGCGCAGGGCGACATCGTCCATGCCGCCCGTGGCTTCCTTGCGGTAGCGCGAGATAAAGGGGATGGTGTTGCCCTCGTCGATGAGCTTGACAGCTGCCTCGACGTTGGCGGCCTTAAGGTTGAGCTCGCGGGCGAGCTGGGCGATAAGATCCATGAGACTCCTTGCGTTTAAGGTGCGTTTGAAGCACAGAGCTACCAAGGATACCACCCGTCCCAAAAGACTGTTTTGGGGCCGCGCCACGAAAACGGCCTATCTACTACGTTTTACCCGTAGGGGCTGACCATACCTGGGTTTTCCGAAAGTCGGCAAGCCGTTTACCTGCGGTTTTTATCTCGCGAAATTCGGCATGCTTGAGGGTGATCGGTTAAACGTAGTAGATAGGCCCATTTCGTGACGAACGAACCAAGCTGAGGCGCAAAATAGCCTCGCTCCAGAATAATCGTCGGCAAGGTAGCAAAATGCCCCGCGGGCAGGAGGCTGCTCGCGGGGCAAAGAAGAGGGGCTTGTTGGCGGCGGGCCAAGGCGCTCGGCGGGGAGTTTGCCGCGACCCGCTCTTAAGGCATTACAGCTCGACGAGCTGGCCGGTCTCGGCGGCCTCCTTGATGGCGTTGAGAAGCGTGAGCGTCTTGACGTTATCGGCGGGGGTCACGACGGGCTCGACCTCGCGGCGGACGACCTTCACAAAGTGCTTGAGCTGCATCTTGTGCGGCAGCGCCGGGTCGACGGCAGGAATCTCCATCTGCAGCGGCTTGTGCCAGTTGGAGGCGCCGTCGTAGGAGAACTGGTGCAGGCGGGGCAGCGACAGGGCGCCCTTGGTGCCACCGATAAAGTAGGCGTCGGCGTCGAAGGGACGGTACTGCGGGTCCTCGCGGGCGGTGGCCTCCCAGTTCCAGGGGCTGGCGGTGGCGTCGGAGATGGTCATGCTTGCGAGCGCGCCATCGGCAAAACGGACGTTGACCACGGCGGAGTCCTCGGTCTCAAAACCGCGGGCGGCGCTGGACTGCATACCCTGGACGGCAACGGGCTCGCCCAGCAGGTAGCGGAGCAGGTCGACGTCGTGCACCAGGTTGACCAGGATCGGGCCGGCACCCTTCTTGCGGCGCCACTCGACATCGAAATACTCGTCATTCTTATAGATCATGTAGTGGAAGCTCGACACGGTGAGCTTGCCCAGCTCGCCGGACTCGATGATCTCCTTGGCCTTGTTGACGAAGGGGTTGTGGCGACGGTGCTGGCCCACGAGTACGGGCACGCCGGCGGTCTCGGCCTCGGCGGCGAAGGCCTGGGCATCTTCCAGGTCGTTGGAGATCGGCTTTTCGACCAGCGGAACGATGTTGCGCTTTACGGCCTCGCGGGCAACGCCCAGGTGCAGGTCGTTGGGGGTGGCGATAATGACGGCCTCGGGCTTGACCTCGTCCATCATCTGGGCGGGATCGGTGTAAAACGGCACGCCGGCGGCCTCGGCCGTGGCGCGGGCGCCCTCAAAGGCGTCGGCGATGGCGACGAGCTCGGCCTCGGGCTCTTCGGTGACAAAGCGGATGTGGTTGCGGCCCATGGCGCCGGCGCCGATAACGGCAATGCGGACGGGGTTGAGCTCAGACATTTCGACTCCTTAATACTGGTGACCGGTGGAATGCGACAAAGGGGCTGTCCCTTTGTCGCATCGGTAAAACTAGGCGGACTTCTTCTTGCTGTCGGAGACCATCATGTAGACGGTGAGTACGACGGCGATGGCGGCGATCACAATGGCGCCGTAGAAGGACTGCTGGTAGGCGGCGCTGCCGGCCTCGGCGTGATACAGCACGGCGGTGATGGGCTGGCTGATCCAGGTGGAAGCGGCGTAGCCCAAAAACATGATGCCGTAGTTGACGCCGATGTTGCTGGTGCCAAAGGCGCCACCGGTGAGCGGCGGGTAGATGACGAGCAGGGCGCCAAAGCTAAAGCCGAGCAGGGCGAGCGCCACAAAGAACATGCTCTGCGTAAAGCTCATCGACATGATGACGAGTGCGACGATAGTGACGACAAGGCTGATGAGCAGCGACTTATAGGCGCCGAGCTTGTCGATGATCTGGCCAAAGGACAGGCGGCCAACCAAGTTGGCGCAGGTGTTGACGGAGACCACCACACCGCCGAGGGCGACGGCCGCGGCGCTCGTGGGGTCGGCGAAGAGCTGGACGGCGGCGATGGAGGCAACCTTGCCCACGAGCAGGGTGCCCGCGGTGGCGGCAAAGGCAAAGGTGACAATGAGGACCCAGAAGCGCGGGGTCTTGACCATCTCGCCCGGGGTGAGGTCGCCGAAGGTGCCGGCGTGCGCGCCGCCCTTGGGGGCCTCGAAGCCCTCGGGCAGCCAACCGGCCTCGGGGGCCTTCAGGAACAGGGCGGAGGCGGCGATCGTCACAAAGAAGATGACGCCGAGTGCCTTAAGGGCGCCAAAGATGCCAAGGCTCGGGATGAGCAGCGAGGCGAGTACCGGGGACAGCACGGCGGGGCCGGCGGTCGAAGCGGCCAGGGTGATGCCGGAGGCCAGGCCCTTCTTGTCGATGAACCACTTTTGGCCGGTGGTGAGCGCGGGGTTGTAGCCCAGGCCGTTGCCGATGGCGGCGACGAGTGAGAACCACAGGTAGAACTGCCACGGCTCGGTGACGGTGCCGGACATGAACCAGCCCAGGCCGTAGCACACGGCGGCGGCGATCACGACGTTGCGCGGGCCGATCTTATCGGAGATGCGGCCGGCGAAGATGCCCGTCACGGCCATGATGGTCTGAAAGACCGGGAAGGCCCAGGTAAGAGCGCTGGACCACTCGGGGTAGACGGCGAGCAGGTTTTTGCTCACGACGGAATACAGCGCGATGGAGCTGATGAAGAACATGGTGACGCATGCGGCGGAAAGCACGACGGCGCGACCCTTGTTGGAGTTGGTGGAAGCCATTGGACTCTTTCTGATCGATACGGGGGAGGAGCGGGCGTATTCGCGGACCTCCCTGTTAGGTTGGCTTACTGGTCAGTCGGCTTGGCGACGCCGGACTCATCGGACCAAAGCTCGACACCCTTGTTCTTAAGGTAGTTGTCGGCATAGGCGCGACGGCCGCCGGGCTTGGCGGTGAGGTCGCCCATCATGTTGGAGAAGCCGCCATCGACCTTGATGGCGTCGCCGGTGGTAAAGTCCGAGCGCTTGGACGCCAGGAACATGACGGCGTTGGCGATATCGCTGACCTCGCCGATGCGGCGCGTGGCGATGAGGCGGCTGCGGCTCTTTTCGACCTCGGGGTCGGCGTAGAAATTGGCCGACATCGGGGTCTTAACGAAGCAAGGCTCGACGCAGTTGGAGCGGACGCCGTAGGGGCCCCATTCGGCGGCGAGCATCTTGGACATCATGTTGACGCCGGCCTTGGTGGAGCTGTACACGCCCGAGAACGTCTCGGGGGAGTGGCTGGCAACGGTCGAGATGTGCACCAGGCGACCCTGGCCGGCCTTGATCATTTCGCGACCAAAGCGCTGCGAGGTGATGAAGTAGCCGGTGAGGTTGACGTTGAGCACCTGCTCCCAGTCGCTCAGCGGCAGGTCCTCCATGGCGGCGAAGCGCAGGATGCCGGCGGTGTTGACGAGAACGTCGACGCGGCCGAAGTCGGCGATGGTGGCGTCGACGGCAGCCTGAACCTCGGCCTCGTCGGTGGCGTTCATCTTGTAACCCTCGGCGTGGATGCCAAACTCAGCGGCGAGGTCGGCGGCAGCGGCCTTGACCTTCTCTTCGTCCAGGTCGAGCAGGACGACGTTGGCGCCGTTGCGGGCGAACTCGCGGCAAATCTCGACGCCCATACCGCCGAGCGCGCCGGTCACGGCGCAGACATCGCCCTCGAGCTTAAGCCAATTGCTCATAGGAACTTCCCTTCTTGTGCCTCCCGGTGAGTCGCTCCCATTAACCGACCCACGTGGTTTTCGCAGGTTATCGTATGCTTTGCATTTGCGCAGGTGAATTGCATATTTGTTAGAATGGCGTTAATCATAGGTTTACACTGTGCGATGCAGTTTATTCTCAATTGAGCGCATGACCTGCGAAAACAACCTCCTGTGGCACCATGTGGCCACGGGCGCGAAAACGGGAGATTGACGTGTACGATCGACGACTTGAGGCCATATCGGCCGCCGCGGAGCTGGGAAGCTTCTCGCGCGCGGCGGCAAAACTACGTGTGTCGACCCCGGCTCTCGTCAAACAGGTGTCGGGGTTCGAGGCCGAGTTTGGCATCACGTTGTTCGAGCGCTCGCATTCGGGCGTTAAGGTGACGCCGGCGGGTGCGCTGCTGGTAGACGATGCGCGCTCGATCATGCGTCAGTCCGAGGATGCGTTGCGCCGTGCCCGACGCGCAGCGGGCGATGGCGGCGCCGTGCGTCTGGGCGTGTCGATGATGTGCCCGGGGCGCCAAACGCTGTCGATGTGGCCGAGTGTGCACGAGCTGGAGCCGTCGCTGCGCTTTGAGATTGTGCCGGTGAGTGACCTCTACGATGAGCGCGAGACCGTCATGCGCAGTCTTGGTCGCGAAGTGGATGTAGTGCAGTCGAGTTTTTCGACCCCGCGCTGGGGCGACGCCTGCCAAAAGCTCCTTATCGTCAACGTACCGTTTTATATTGATGTGCCGCGCACGAGCCCGCTTGCGCGCAAGACGCGCATCACGGTTGCCGACCTGGAGGGCATGCGCCTGCGCGTGCTCCGTCACGGCAACGACGCTATGGACAGCCTGCGCATCGACCTGTTGGCCGACGGCGGCGTGGACGTGATCGACGTGGATAGCTTCGACTTTGCGCTCTTTAACGAGGCGGAGGAAAAGGGCGATGCGGTGCTCACCTGCGGAGCGTGGTCGGGCGTGCACCCGGCCTTTGTGGGCGTACCGTTTCTATGCGGTCGCGAGGTGCCGGTCTATTTGCACTACCCGCTCGAGCCCACCCTCCAAGTCCAAAAATTCGTCAACGCCATGGCCCAGCTTCTCACCTAGCTCACCTGGGACGGGGCTCTTTTAGTTACTTCGAGGATGATTTTTCTGGGACGGGGATTAAATAATCATTGTGTACCGAATGATTATTTAATCCCCGTCCCAGAAAAATCATCCTTACAAAACGAGGCCCTGGCCAAATGGCCAGGGCCTCGCAAACTTTTATTCCGCTCTAAATGACGGGCGATTGCGCGCAGGAGGGTGCCCCGGGGGCGGCGGGGTATTTCCTCCGCGCGCAGTTTCGCAGCGCAGCGAGAATGTTTGAGCACGGAGGAATTACCCCGCCGCCCCCGGGGCACCCTCCGTGGAACAAACCTGCCTACTCCAGCTCAAACGCTCCCGTGTACAGCTGGTAGTAATACCCGCGCTTGGCGATCAGCTCGTCGTGGTTGCCGCGCTCGATGATGCGGCCGTGGTCCAGGCAGATGATCGCGTCGGAGTTGCGCACGGTGGACAGGCGGTGCGCGATGACAAACGTCGTGCGGCCCTCCATGAGTTTATCCATGCCCGCCTGCACGATAGCCTCGGTGCGGGTGTCGATGGAGCTCGTTGCCTCGTCCAGAATCATTGCCGGCGGATCGGCGACGGCAGCGCGGGCGATCGAGATCAGCTGGCGCTGGCCCTGCGACAGCTGGGCGCCGTTGCCGGTGAGCATGGTGTCATAGCCGTCGGGCAGGCGGGTGATAAAGTCGTCCGCGCCCGCGAGCTTGGCCGCCGCGATGCACTCCTCGTCGGTCGCATCCAGGTTGCCGTAGCGGATGTTATCCATCACGGTGCCGGTGAACAGGTTCACGTCCTGCAGCACGACGCCCAGGCTTCGGCGCAGGTCGGCCTTGCGGATCTTGTTGACGTTGATGCCGTCGTAGCGGATCTTGCCGTCGGCGATGTCGTAGAAGCGGTTGATGAGGTTGGTGATGGTCGTCTTGCCGGCACCGGTGGCGCCGACAAACGCGACCTTCTGGCCAGGCTTGGCAAACACGGACACGCCGTGCAGCACCTCGTGGTCGGGCGTGTAGCCAAAGTCGACGTTGTCCATGACCAGGTCGCCGCGCAGCGGTACGTACTCGATCTCGCCGGTTGCGCGGTGCGGATGTTTCCATGCCCACATGCCGGTGTGGTGGTCAGCCTCCTCGAACTCCCAAGTCTCGGGGTTCACCTGTGCGTTGACGAGCGTCACGTAGCCTTCGTCGGCCTCGGGCTTCTCGTCGATGAGCTCAAAGATGCGGTCGGCGCCGGCGAGGCCCATGACCACGGCGTTGATCTGCTGCGAGATCTGGCCGATCTGTCCGCAGAACTGCTTGGTCATGTTGAGGAACGGCACTACGACTGCGATGGACAGCGCCATGCCCGAGATGCTCAGGTTGGGCACGCCCAGTGCCAGGAAAATGCCGCCCGCCAGTGCGACCAGCACGTAGAGCAGGTTGCCCAGGTTCATAAGGATGGGCATGAGGATGTTGGCGTACATGTTGGCCTTTTGCGAGACCTCGAAGAGCTTCTCGTTGCGCTCGTCAAAATCGGCCTCGGCGGCAGACTCGTGGCAGAACGCCTTGACGACCTTCTGGCCGTTCATGACCTCCTCGATATGGCCCTCGACCACGCCGAGCTCGGTTTGCTGCGCAATGAAGAAGCGCGCGGAGTTGGAGCCGAGCAGCTTGGTCATAAAGGTCATAAAGGCGACGCCGGCGATGATGACCAGGCACATCCACACGCTGTAGTACAGCATGATAAAGAACACCGTGACAATGATGATGATCGTCATGAGCAGGTTGGGCAGCGACTGACTGATCATCTGGCGCAGCGTATCGATGTCGTTGGTGTAGTGGCTCATGATATCGCCGCGCTGGTGCGTGTCGAAGTAGCGGATCGGTAGGTCCTGCATGCGGTTGAACATCATCTCGCGCAGCTTCTCGAGCGAGCCCTGCGTGACGATAGCCATGGCGCGGTTCCAGAAGAGCGAGGACAGGACACCGACGCCGTAGATGCAGGCGAGGGTGGTCACGAGCTGCAGAATCTTGGGCTGTGCGGCTTCCCAATCGCCCGACTGCCACGATTCGCTAATAATCTGCAGGGCGCTCTGCAGGAAGGTCGCGCCGATGGAGTTGATGATGGCGCAGAGCACCACGCCGGCGACGACAAGGGGCAAAAGCACGGGATAGAAGCCAAAGAGCGTCTTGATGAGGCGCGACATGGTGCCGCCCTTGCGGTTGAGCGCGCGCTCGGCGGTCGTTGCCTTACTCATGGGCCTCGCCTCCTTCCTGGGTCTGAGCTTGCGTTGCGGTCATGTCGGTGTTGTCTGCCGCCGTGTTCGCGTCGCCAGAGACGTCGTCGGC
The DNA here is from genome assembly GCA_905199455.1 of Collinsella aerofaciens. Lineage (GTDB taxonomy): Bacteria > Actinomycetota > Coriobacteriia > Coriobacteriales > Coriobacteriaceae > Collinsella > Collinsella aerofaciens_AW. The sequence goes on from CAJKGV010000017.1 coordinate 8,406, forward strand.
GTCTTGCGTACCTTCGGCAGACATCTTGTTTTGCGAGGTAAAGGTCTCGCGGTAGATCTCGCTCGTCTTAAGCAGCTCGTCATGGGTGCCGATCTGCGCGATACGGCCGCCCTCCATGACGATGATGCGGTCTGCGTCCTGCACGGAGCTGATGCGCTGGGCGATGATGAGCTTGGTCGTGTTGGGCAGATAGCTTGCCAGTCCTGCGCGGATCTTTGCGTCGGTCTTGGTGTCGACGGCGCTGGTGGAGTCGTCCAGGATCAAGATCTTGGGGCGACGCAGCAGGGCGCGTGCAATGCACAGGCGCTGCTTCTGACCGCCCGAAACATTAGAGCCGCCCTGTTCGATCCAGGTGTCGTAGCCCTTGGGGAAACCGTCGACAAACTCGTCGGCGCAGGCCAGATGCGCTGCCTCGCGGACTTCCTCGTCGGTGGCGTTCGGGTCGCCCCAACGCAGGTTCTCGGCGATGGTGCCGCTAAACAGCACGTTTTTCTGCAGCACCATGGCGACCTGGTGACGCAGCGCGTCCAGGTCGTAGTCGCGCACGTCCACGCCGCCCACGCGCACAGCGCCTTCGGTGGTGTCGTACAGGCGGGCGATGAGGTTAACGAGCGTGGACTTGGCCGAGCCGGTGCCGCCGATGATGCCGATGGTCTCGCCGCTCGTAATGTGCAGGTCGATATCGTCGAGCGCCTGGCGTTTCGCATGCGCGGAATACTTAAAGCTCACGTGGTCAAAGTCGATGGAACCGTCGGCAACCTCGAGCACGGGCTCGGCGGGATTGGCGATCGTGGGCTCGGCGGCCAGCACCTCGGCAATGCGGTGTGCCGATTCGTCGGCCATGGTCACCATGACAAAGATCATCGACAGCTGCATCAGGCTCATGAGAATCTGGAAACCATAGGTAAAGGTCGAGGAGAGCTGGCCCACGTCGAACAGCGTGCCCTGGCTCGTGATGATGAGCTTGGAGCCTAGGTAGATGATGACGACAAACGCGCCGTTGACGCAGATGTTCATCATGGGGTTGTTAAAGGCGAGCAGCCTCTCGGCGCGGGTGAAGTCCATCTGGACGTCGCGCGCGGCGGTCGCGAACTTCTCCTTCTCAAAGTCTTCGCGCACATAGCTCTTGACCACGCGCATGCCGGTGACGTTTTCCTCGACGGACTCGTTAAGGGCATCGTACTTGTGGAACACGCGCGAGAAGATGGGGCGCACCTTAAAGATGATAAAGAACAGTCCAAAGCCCAGCAGCGGAATGATGACCAGGTAGACCATGGCGACGCTGCCGCCCATGATAAACGCCATGGTAAAGGCGAAGATCAATACCAGCGGCGCGCGCACGGCGATACGGATGATCATCATAAAGGCCTGCTGCACGTTGTTGATATCGGTGGTCAGGCGCGTGACGAGCGAGGAGCTCGAGAACTCATCGATGTTGGCAAAGCTGAACGTCTGGATCTTGTAGAACAGGTCGTGACGCAGGTTCTTGGCGAATCCGCAGCTCGCATGGCTGCAGGTGACACCAGCCGCGGCGCCAAAAGCAAGCGACGTCAGCGCGATGAGCACCAAAAAGCCTGCGGTGGGAAGCATCTCGGCTACGGTGGCGCCGTCTTTGATGGCGTCGATCAGGTTGGCGGTGATAAATGGAATCAGCATCTCGCAGAGCACCTCGCCAAGCACGAGCAGCGGCGTGGCAACAGTGACTTTCATATAGTCGCGGATGCTTCCCATGAGGGTTTTAATCATCCAGTTCCTCCCAGGTTACGCGGATTTTATCGAGCATTTCGGCGAGGTCCTCGCGCTCGTCGTGGGTGAGCGCGCTAAAGGCCCGTTCTCTAAAGCGGATGCGGGCCGCCTGGTCGATGCGGGCGTTTTCCCGGCCGGTTTCGGTCAGGCGAATGGTGAGTTGCCGTCGATCCTTGGGGTTACGGCTGCGCTCGATGAGGCCGTTGAGCTCGAGCTTGGACAGGATCTCGGAAAGCGATCCCGGCTTGAGGTCAAAGTGCATGCCGAGCTCCTGCTGCGACATCTCGCCGCCGGGTTGCTTGGCCAGCAGGCAGATGATGGGCGCCTTGCCGGATACGCCTCCGCCATGAAAGTGCATGTAATGGCCGCAGAAGCCAAGCCCGTTAAGGATGCGCTTGGCAAGTGCATCCGATTGCGATTGCGCCTCGGGCGAATCTGCAGGCTCGATGGGGTCGCCGCCCGGCGTATGGGGGCAGAGGTCGATGCATTCGTCGCACATGGTGTTGCTCCTTTCTTTAGTTAGGTAGAGAAATTGTTTTGTACCTAAGTGATTCTAGAGGTACCTAACTGATTGTCAAGGTACCGAATCGATTTTGTGGCAGTGCTGGGGTGCCGGTGCCAGGGGAATCTTGGACAGTCTTCGCAGCGTAGATTCAGCGGGCCACGGCGTATCCCGGAGTTTTCGATAGGTTCATTAAGGGGGCGAGACTGGCAGCTGCCGGTCTCGCCCCTTGGCTTTCCGAGACTTAGAGCGGCTCGTCGCCGGTTCGGAGGATGGCGAGATATGGCTCATATGAAAACGTGCGGTATCGTTTCCTGCTCGTATCACGTTGGACAAGAATGCCCCAATCGGTAAATTGGGATATAAGGTTGTTTGCGCTCGATCTGCTAATCTGCATTCGTTCAGACACAAAGGCGGTGTCGACGATCGGATTGCCCTCGAGAAGGTCGAGTAGCATAAGGGCGTTCGTCGTAGCCCTTCCCGCCTTTTCGCGAATCAGCCTTTCGGTTTCCGAATGGAGGTCGACAAGCTTCCGCATCGAATCCCGCGCCTCGCGTGCGCTTGCAAGCAAGCAGGTACTGAAAAACGAAACCCATCCCTCAAAATCGCCTCTCTGCCTTACGCGCATAAGCCAATCGTAGTATTCGCTCCTGTGTCGTTTGAGTTCATACGAGGGGTAGATGACCGGCTTGGTGAGCGCCCCATCATGTATGAGCGAAAGGAGGATGAGCAGACGCCCGAGGCGTCCGTTGCCGTCGAGGAACGGGTGCGCGGTTTCAAACTGGTAGTGCACCAAAGCGGCCTTGATGACTGGATCGATGTCGTCACGCTCGTTGATGAAAAGCTCGAGGTCGCCAAGTGCCTCCTTCATATCCTCCGTGTTGGGAGGGACATACGGGGCCTCATTGAGCGTGCAGCCGTTTGGTCCGACCCAGTTCTGAGTCGTCCTGAACTGGCCCGGCGTCTTGTCGGAGCCTCTGCCATTTCCAAGCAATGTGGCATGGACGGATTTGAGCAGCCTCATACAGAGTGGCAGTTCCTCCATGAGCGTGGTCGCCTGCTGCACCGCTCGAGTGTAGTTGACGACGTCGGTTAGGTCCCGGCTCGCATTGGATTCGTTTGACGGGTCAAGAACATCATCGAACGTACATTGCGTACCCTCGATTTGAGAGGACAAGAGCGCTTCCTTGCGAACGTACATAGAAAGGTACATGTCGATGTTCGGAACAAAGCGAGACATGCCCTCAACCTCGCCGAGTATGGCGCGGCAATCGGAGACAAGCCGCATGGAATCAGCGGATAAATTGATTGGAAAGAATGAATCCATATTGGCGGGTCTAAACGAATCATAGGCGAGGGCTCCTGAAAGGTTGTGCCTGACGTTTCCCTGTCGTCCGGGTGTGATGGGTGCGAGCATCGTTAGTGTCCTAAGAACAAATTTGAGCCAAAACTTGTTCTTAGAATTTTATAGCGCCTTCTAAGGCCAAGTTTCTGCAATAAGAAGCGTCAGAAAAACTCTAAGAACAAAATTACGCCCAAACTTGGTCTTACATCCGAAGGCAAGACTTAGATTGCACTGCGCTACACTTAGTCGCATTATGGCGACATCGCGCCGCGCCCGACCCAAGGGGGACACTCATGAAGAACACTCAGCTGCTGCTGATCAACGATATGTGCGGCTACGGCAAGGTCGCGCTCTCGGCCATGCTGCCGGTACTGTCGCACATGGGCTATCGCATCCACAACCTGCCGACGGCGCTCGTTTCCGATACGCTCAACTATCCCAAGTTCTACATTCACGACACCACGGAGTACGTGCGCCAGAGCCTCGCTATCTGGGAGGAGCTCGGCTTTGAATTTGATGCTATCTCGACCGGCTTTATCGTGACCGAGGAGGAGACGCGCATCATCTCGGACTTTTGCCACCGCCGCGCTCAAAAGGGCACCAGGGTGTTCGTCGATCCCATCATGGGCGATAACGGCAAGCTCTATGCCGGCGTGCCCGAGTCCACGATTGGCCTTATGCGGCACCTGCTGGAGTGCGCAGACTACGCGGTGCCCAACTATACCGAGGCGTGCCTGCTTGCCGATAGGCCTATCGCCGAGCAAATTACGCCCGACGAAGCCCGCGCCCTCGTGGACGCCGTGCGTGAGCTGGGTGCCAAATCTGTGGTCATTACGAGCGCTGTAGTCGACGGTGCGAATGTCGTCATCGGTTACGACCATGTGGCGGGGGAGTACTTCACGATTCCCTTCGACCTGATCCCGGTCTACTTCCCGGGCACGGGCGACACGTTCTCGGCGGTGCTCGTCGGCCGCGTTATGGCCGGTTGGAGCCTGCAGCGCGCGACGAGCGATGCCATGCGCGTGGTAGCCGAGCTTATCGAGCGCAATGCCGACCAGGAGGACAAGTCGGCTGGCCTTCCCATTGAGGCCTGCCTGGATGTGATTGACCATGAGTAACGCCGACGAGGGCGGCACCGAGGTAGCGGGCGAGAACAAGCCGCTCGGTGCCCCGCGCGGCAAGCGCCCACGTATTCGCATTAGCTGCGTGGACCAGCTGGGCACATGCCGCTGCCATCATGGGCACAAGCCGGGTGACGTCTTCGACTTCGACCGCGACCGCGGCAAGATGTGTTCCATGGCATGTCACGTGGGCTTTCCCTATATCGACATCCTGCGCTACGGCGGTACCGTGCCCGGTAACGAGCCAGGCACGGCAAAGTTCTGCTGTCCCGAGGTCGATACGCTGAACGTCTGGATCGCTGAGGTTGTCGACGAGTAATCGAGCGAATCAATCGAGCGAGGTTTTTCTCCCGTTTAGAGCGCGCTTGAACGCTCAAAGTGGGAGATCATCCACGCTCGTTTTATGCCGATGGCGTGGCACGTGCGTCCGCGTGCTCGCTTGCCTATAACTGCTCGAGCATAGCGGTGCAGCCGGCGAGCACATCGCGGTAGGTAGCATCGAAGTTGCCGGTGTACCAGGGATCGGCCACGTCGCCGGAACGATCGGTCCAATCGAGCAGGCGCGAGATCTTGCTATCGGGATCGCTGCCAAAAATGCGACGCAGACCGCGCGCGTTCTCGGCATCCATATAGACGATGTGGTCCCAGTCACCATACTCCGCGCGACGCACCTGGCGCGCACGGTGGGCAACGACAGGAATCCCGACTTCACGCAGCTTGGCAACGGTGCCACGATGCGGCGGGTTGCCGATCTCCTCGGTCGACGTCGCAGCGGAATCAATGGCAAACTCCGCCTCGCGTCCAGCGCGGCGCACCAGCTCGGTAAACACGGACTCAGCCATCGTCGAGCGACAGATGTTCCCATGGCAGATAAACAGTACACGTTGCATATGCGGCTTCCTTTCGATCGCCATCATCGAGCTCGAGTATCGCATCTACGCCTACGCCTACGCCTACGCCTGCGCCTGCGCCCTCGCCCGCTTGCGCTCCCGGCGAGCCAACTTAATCGTCACCAGCGTGAGCGCCCAGGCCACAAGCGAGAACGCGGCGCCCACTGCGCCCACGTACGCAATGCCAACACTGCTTACCACGGCGCCGCCCACCGCGGTGCCAAACGAAATGCCGACATTAAACGCCATGGGTTCAACCGAACTCGCGAGTACCATCGACTTAGGATGGCGGTTGCGTGCCACGTCCATAAAGTGCGTGATGCACGAGACCGAGAACAGGTACATAAGCATCGCCAGGCTAAAGACAAAGACCAGCGCGAGCGGCATGGCGGCGCCCGCGGCAAACAGCCCAAACAATGCCGCCGCCTGCAGCACAAACGTAACCAGCAGCGCCTTCATGCCAAAGCGCGCGTCAATCCATCCGCCCAGGATGTTCGAGATCAGGCAGAACACGCCGTAGGCCATAAGCGTGGTACTGGCTTCGACCGTGCCCATGCCCAGCACCTGCTCAAGATAAGGCGTCACGTAGCCGTAGAACACATAGACCGAGCCCACGCCAAACAAAAAGATAAGCATGCCAGTGATGATGCTCGGCTCGCGTAGCAGCCCCGCCTGCTCGCGGAAGGTGGCGGGCTCGTCGGTTTGCCCGGCGCGCGGCATAAACGCCACGAGCGCTCCGCAGATCAAAACGGCAAAGGTCAGCGCGCCGTACATGGCAACGTGCCAGTCGAGCGTGTCGGCCACAAACTTACCGATCGAGGTCACAAAGACCATCGCCACGGAAAACGCACCATATACTACCGAGATGGCAAGCGAAGTTTGCTGCGGGGACAGAAGCTCAGGGATGTACGTCACGCCCACGGCGAGCAGCGCACCCGAGACAGAGCCCAGGACAATGCGCGAGATAAAGAGCACCTGGAAGTTGGGCGCCAGTGCCATAAACAAATTGCCAAGCACAAAGACGATGCTGTAGCACACGAGCAGCTGGTAGCGGCGAAAACGGCCCGTGCTGAGCGCAAGCGTCGGCGTAGCGATGGCGTAGACGAGCGCGAACACGCTGATGAGCTGGCCCGCAGTAGCAAGTGATACGCCGAGTTCCGTCGCCAAGTCACTTTCGATGCCGATGACCACGAACTCGGAGCAGCCGAGCGAGAATCCCAACAGCACGAGCAGCGCCAGACAGAGCTTGGTGCGCGCAGGGGAGAGCGCGGCGGCGGTTGACTTACTTTTAGGCGTGGTTGCGGCGATCAAGGCTGTCACTCCAATGTCGCATTGATAAGCGGGATTCAATCCCTGCAACTCTAACAGAATGTGACAAAGGGGCAGTCCCTTTGTCACATTGCGCTGCCGGCCAGTCGCCCAAACCATCACAACATTCGATGAAAATCTCGAATTCGAGGAAAAGTGTCGAATGTTGTGACGGTTTTCGTGTCCGGCGCGGGTGAGTTTCGGTGCCGTCTGGGGGTATAAGGCTAGCGAGTGTTTATTTGCGAGGCCTAAGGGGCGCCCCGTATGGATATCGATAACTTTGAATGGTGGTATAGCGAGGGTGAGGCTCCGGACGAGGAATGGGACGAGCCCACGCCGCGTGACGTGTCGAGCGACGAGGACGAGACCGGCAACGACGTCGCTGCCGACTCGGACGCCGCCCTCGACCCCGTCGAGCCCCTGACCTTCGAACAAGCTTGGGCCCAGGCCGAGGCAGACGAGGCCAAGGCCGACGCCACGGCCACGCTCGGCGAGCCAGCCGACATGTCCATCTCGCCGGCAAAGACCCCACAGCCACGTCACACCATCGATCCCGACAGCACGGCATCCTTCAGTATTCTCGACGTGCCCTCGCAGGGTGCCCAGGCGCCCGCGCCCACACGTCGCCCCAATCTGACTCGCGAGGAAGATGCAGGACGTCGCTCTCCGCTCGGCCCCATCCTTATCGCCTTCATGGCCGGCGTTATCGCATACTCGGTAATTGGAAACGTCTGGAGCCATGTTGAACAACAGCGAAAAGACGCCGCCAAGGTCGAGATGTCTATCGAGCAATCGCTCGGCCGCACGCGCTCGGTACATGTGTCGGTCGAGGTCAAGGACGGCGCGACGTGGGACACCGCGCGCGGCGACAGCCAAATGCTCATCCACATCGTGGGGCGCACGCTCAAAGGGCAGACGATTGACGAGTATCAATACGTCAATTCCGCTGGTGACGGCATCGAACTTAAGCCCGGCGACTACGAGCTCACCGTCGATGAACCGCCCGTCGCCACCGACGGCACGCGCTTCCGTGCCTCAAAGCGCATGGTCCCCGTGAGCTTTAACTCACAGGCGCCCGACACGGTCGACACCACACCGCAGGGCGGGTTCGACCTTTACGTGGATACCCAGTAGGAGCTCGCTGCTCATTCCGCTATGGCTACTCAATAATCGCCTGCCGTCCCGTCCCGCCGCCAAGAGTGGGACAATAGCCCTCGACACTATTGTTTACTTTTGGAGGAAGTAGCATGTCTACCGTCACTACCATCAAGCGCGGCGGCCTCACCGCGGCCATCGATTCCATGGGCGCCCAGCTCACGAGCCTTTCCCTCAACGGCAACGAGTATCTGTGGCAGGGCGACCCCGCCTTTTGGGGCAAGCATGCGCCCATCCTGTTCCCCATTGTGGGCTCGCTGCGCAACAACACGGCAACGTCTGCGGCCGGCACCTGCGAGATGCCGCGCCACGGCCTCGCGCGCATCGTCGAGCACAAGCTGGTCGAGGTTTCGGAGGACGGCTCCTCGGTAACGTACGAGATCACCGATACGCCCGAGTCGCTCAAGGCCTTTCCGTTCCACTTTAAGCTCAACATGACCTATGCCTTGACCGGCGACGCCACCCTCACGCAGACCTTTGCCGTCACCAATACCGGCGACGTGGACCTGCCGTTCTCGGTGGGCGGCCACCCCGCATTTAACGTGCCCGCCCCCGGTGCCGAGGACGAGGCGTTCGAGGATTACGAGCTGGCATTTACCGGGGCTTGGACCAACGAGGCCCCCATCATCACGCCCGACGGTCTTATGACGTTCGAGGGTAGCTACAAGGCTCCCGATAACTCGGACGTGCTGCCCATCACGCACCGTAGCTTCGATAACGACGCCATCATGTTCACCGATACCCCGGGCTCCACGCTCACGCTGCGCGGTCGCAAGTCGGGCCACGGCGTCAAGATCGACTTTGAGGGCTTTAAGTACATCGGCGTGTGGTCTGCCGCCAACGACGCTCCGTTTGTGGCGCTCGAGCCCTGGACCGGTCACACCACCATGGACACCGAGGACGACGTTTTTGAGCACAAGGCCAACACCATTACGCTGGCGCCGGGCGAGACGGACGTCCGCAGCTTTAGCGTCACTTTGCTCTAGAGGTTCCGCCGTTCTGACGAACGGCGGGCCGGTCGACGCTGCGCGCCACCCAGAGCGACAATTTGTCATTCAAAAGGCAAGGTATGACCAGAAGGTCTATGCCTTGCCTTTTTCATGCCTAGTCGTTGGGGACGCTCTTGTTTGACTAGTCGTTTAAGAGCGTCCCCAACGACTACCAATCGTTTTCAGTTCGTAAACTTGCATATATGCATTTATATATGCATTTGCTGGAGGTAGCGCTGAGCGGTATCCTGTTAAGTCGTCAGCATACGATTCAACAGGGAAGGCAGATTATGCATTCTCCCCAACAGTGCGATGCGCAGACCCAGCCGGTATGCAGCCGTCGCATCTTTTTGGGTAGCGCTCTCGCTGCGAGCGCTTCCGTCATCGCCGGCGCGCTCGCCGGCTGTCAGCGCCCGTCCACGCTCAAGGTGGTTCAGCCCACGACGGGCGGCGGTCGCGACGACCTGTCCGATTCCGTGATCGGCAAGGACAAGATCCGCATTGGCATGGAAGCGGCCTACGCCCCGTACAACTGGCAGGTTTCCGAAGCCAGTGAGTACACCATCCCCATCGACAACGTGCAGGGCGCCTATGCCGATGGCTACGACGTGCAGATCGCCAAGATCGTCTGCAAGGCCCTCGGTGGCGAGCCCG
>CAJKGV010000018.1:0-17640 GCA_905199455.1 Collinsella aerofaciens
ACGGCGTCGGTGACGGTCTCGCCCAGATACTTCTCGGCGTCGGCCTTCATCTTTGCGAGCGTCATGGCGCTCACCTGCTCGGCAGTGTAATCCTTGCCCTCGATGTCGACGACGGCACGGCCACCCTGGCCCTCCTTGACCTCATACGGCACGGTCTTGATCTCGGAGGTGCACTCGGAGTACTTGCGGCCCATGAAGCGCTTGATGGAGAACACGGTGTTCTTGGGGTTGGTGACAGCCTGGTTCTTAGCGGCCTTGCCCACGACGCGATCGCCGTCGGCACGGAAGCCCACAACGGACGGGGTGGTGCGGTCGCCCTCGGCGTTCACGATAATGGTCGGAGAACCGCCCTCGAGGACGGCCATAGCGGAGTTAGTAGTACCAAGGTCGATACCAAGAATCTTACTCATTAGAAATTCCCTCTCTCTTTTGCGTTCGCGCCGCCTCGACGGTCTGTCGCGCGGCGCTTCGGCTTGTCTTTCAGGATGTAGTGTATCCCCTTATGGGCCGGAATATACAAAATCTAAGTCAATTCATATAAGATTTCTTATCTCTGAGAGTTTAGGTTCTCAAATGCGCAGGTAGATGCACTGTTTGAGTTCTCGGTAGATCTATTGAGATCTATGTAGAGTTGACTGAGGTGCGGGTCTGAAGCCGTGTCCCGTTTTGGACGTGGATTACGGGATGCGGTTTCCGCAAGCACGCTCAATCGCCCCATATTTCAAGTCACCTATAGCTAACATTTGCGCAGCTCAACGGCCTCACCTGCATGTTTTTTAGTAAACCTTGGCATACTCGGCGAACGGTATGAAGATGCCGGCCAGAGGGTATTGCAAACGGTCGCTCCCGTGGTATGTTTTTGCCCGAATCAAACCGGCGCGCATCGCCTGTAGCGTCGGTCAACAGAGAGGAAACTACCATGGCTCATCCCGTAATTGATGCCGACGAGTGCATCGCTTGTGGCGTTTGCGTCGACTCCTGCCCCGCTGGCGTTCTGGAGCTCCAGGACGTCGCTACCGTCGCTGACGAGGACTCCTGCGTCGCCTGTGGCGCTTGCCAGGACGCTTGCCCCGCTGGCGCGATCACCGAGATCGTCGAGGAGTAACAACTCCCCCACTTGCACACTCAAAAGTACACCGTGCACAAAAAAGGAGGCTTCCGCATCGCCGCGGAGGCCTCCTTTTGCATATGTGGGCAGCTAATTTGGAGCGGGACCCTTGGCGGTTGCGGTGGAATAGTTCCTGTTTTATGTCTTGGATGCCGATTTTAGGAACTATTTCACCGCAACTTATAGATGCGGCGTCGACTAGGACAAATCGTCTTCGTAGGGCATCAGGTCTGCTAGGTAGCCTTTTTCCTTGAGCATCGCCTCGATCTCGTCGAGGGTCTGTTCGTCCTCCGCCGCAATGCGATGGAAGTGGTAGCCGCTGGTCACCGTCAGCAGCGGAAAGCTCTTGCCGCTCTCGATATCGCGCAGATAGCGCTCGACATCGCGACGATTGCGGATGTCCAGGTCGGCCGTAATCTTACCGTACACGCGGTGATTGACAATCACGTTGAGCACGGCGCCGCCGGCGTCGACGATACTCGTGAGCTCATCGCCTGCCTGCTCCACGCTGTGGCGAACCTTGACCAAGCGCGTAGGCACGGCGGGGCTGCTGGGGGCCTCCTGCAGCACGTAGCCGCGGTTGGTCGCCACGATATCGTGCCCATCGGCGCGCAGCAGGGCGATGTCCTGCACCACGATCTGGCGGCTCACACCCACCTCGCGGGCAAGCGCGCTGCCCGATACGGGCCCCTTGGCCCCCTCGAGCACGGCCATGATGGCACGGCGACGCTCGCGGGCGTTCATTATTTACCGTCCAGCAGACGCAGGTGCTTAAGCGAGAGGTCGAGGATCGGCGCGGAGTGCGTCAGGGCGCCCGAGCTAATAAAGTCAACGCCCAGGTCGGCAAGCGCGCGGATATTGCTGGCATCCACGTTGCCCGAGCACTCGGTCTTGGCGCGGCCGGCGATAAGTTCAATAGCGGCGGCCATGTCGTCATGGGTCATGTTGTCGAACATGATGATGTCGGCGCCGGCCTCCACGGCCTCGCGCACCATGTCCAGGTTCTCGCACTCGATCTCGACCGTCGTGGTAAACGATGCATGGGCGCGCGCCATCTCGATCGCGCGCGTCACGCCACCGGCGGCATCGATGTGGTTGTCCTTGAGCATGACGGCCGTCGACAGGTTGTAACGGTGGTTGCTGCCGCCGCCAATCTCAACCGCCGCCTTCTCAAACACGCGCATGCCCGGTGTGGTCTTGCGCGTGTCGACGAGCACGGTCTTGGTTCCCTCGAGCGCCGCGGCCATGCTGTGCGTATAGGTAGCGATGCCGCTCATGCGCTGCAGGTAGTTGAGCGCCACGCGCTCGCCCGAAAGCAGCACACGCGCATCGCCGCGCACCTGACCCACGTGGTCGCCGGCATGCACCTCGTCACCGTCGGCAACATCAAACAGCACCGAGCTCTGCGAATCCAGCAGCTCAAAGGTGCGAGCGAACACATCCAGGCCGGCAATGATGCCATCGGCTTTGGCGATAAGCTCCACCGTGGCGGGACGCGCCGTGGGGCACACGCTCGCCGTGCTCACGTCCTCAAACGTAATGTCCTCGCGCAGAGCTTGCAGAATCAAATCATCGACGACGAGCTTCATGGTAATGGGATTCATGGTCTACTCCTCCACGGCCTGCGTGCCGGCGGCACGGGCCAGATCATCGATTGCAAGGTTATCGGAACTCAGGGCGTGATGGTGCCCATCGAGCGCGGGCTCGCCCGCCTGCTCCACGGCAAGCGACTCGCCGGTACGCATATACCACGCGGCGCGACGACCCCAGACCAGCGCCTCGAGCAGGCTGTTTGAAGCAAGGCGGTTCTTGCCGTGAACGCCGTTGCAGGCCGTCTCGCCCGCGGCGTAGAGCTCGGGCATCGAGGTGCGGCCGTCCTTGTCGACCCACACGCCGCCCATAAAGTAGTGCTGCGTCGGCGTAACGGGAATGGGCTCATCCAGGATGTCGCGACCGTCCTCCAGGCAGCGCGCGCGGATGTTGGCGAAGTGCCCGGTCACCACGTCGCGCTCGACGGGGGCAAAGCTCAGCCACTCGTGCTCGGTGTCATCCTGCTTCATCTGCTCGCGGATGGCGGCGGCGACCACATCGCGCGGCTGAAGCTCGTCGGTAAAGCGCTCACCGGCGGCGTTGAGCAAAATCGCGCCCTCGCCGCGGCAGCTCTCGCTGATCAGGAAGGTGCGGCCCGGCTGCGGCGAGAACAGTCCCGTGGGGTGAATCTGCACGTAGTCCAGATGCTCCATCTTAATGCCATGCTCCTGAGCGATGTAGCAGGCATCGCCCGTGAGTTGCGGGTAGTTGGTCGAATGGTCGTATACGCCGCCGATGCCGCCCGTTGCCCACAGCGTGTGGCGGGCATGGATCTTAAACGGCTCGCCGGCATGCGCGCCCTCGGCGGCATTTACCAGCTCGTCGGCGGGACGAACCGAGTTGTTCTCGTCCACGGGAACGGCGGCGATACCGGTGCACACCGTGGCGCCGTCACGCTCGCCCGTCAGGATGTCGGTCATGGCCACGTGCTCCAAAATCTGCACGTTATCCAGCTTGCGGACAGCCTGAAGCAGCTTGGTCGTAATCTCCTTGCCGGTGATATCGGCATGGAAGGCAATGCGCGGACGGCTGTGCGCGCCCTCGCGGGTAAAGTTGAGACTGCCGTCGGCCTTGCGCTCAAAATCCACGCCCATCGCTAGCAGGTCGTTGATGACCGAACGGCTCGAGCGGATCATGATATCGACGCTCTCGCGGCGGTTCTCGTAGTGGCCGGCGTGCATGGTGTCCTCAAAGAAGGCATCGTAGTCCGAGCCCTCGGGCAGCACGCAGATTCCGCCCTGCGCGAGCATCGAATCGCACTCGTCGACCGCGCCCTTGGAAAGCATGATCACGCGCGTGCTCGTCGGCAGATTGAGGGCCGCATACAGGCCCGCCACGCCGCAGCCGGCGATGACGACGTCGCACTCCATGTCGGGGTATTGCTTGGTTTCCACAGGAATCCTCTCCCTTGTAATACGGCATAAGGGACCGCCCCTCATGCCACATTGTCCTAGCGCGCTGCGTACTCGAGCATGCGGTCGAGCGTGAGCTTAGCTTGGTCGGCGGCCTCGTCCGACACGCCGATCTGCACCTCGCCCTCGCCCGTCTCCAGGCAGCGCACGAGCTTTTCGAGCGTGATGAGGTCCATGTTGACGCAGGTGGGCTGCACCGCGGGGAAGTAGAACTTCTTGCCGGTGCCCTGGCAGCGGCGCTCGAGCTCGTAAAGCACGCCGCGGACCGTCACGATAATGAACTCGCTCGCGTCGGACTCCTCGGCATACTTGATGATGCCGGCGGTGGAGCCGATGTAGTCGGCCTCGGCCAGGACGTCGGCCTTGCACTCGGGGTGCGCCAGCACGAGCGCGTCGGGGTGGGCCTCCGTCGCATCAACGATCTGCTCGACGGTGATGATGTGATGGCGCGGGCAGTAGCCGTTGTTGAGCAGGACGTGCTTTTGCGGCACCTGCTCGGCTACGAAGCGACCGAGGTTTTGGTCGGGAATGAACAAGACGTGCTGCTGCGGCAGCTCGGACACGATCTTAACGGCGTTGGAGCTGGTGACGCACACGTCGCTCCAGCTCTTGATCTCGACCGTGGAGTTGACGTAGCAGACGACAGCCAGGTCGTCGCCGTACTCAGCGCGCGCCGCGTCGACCGTCTCGCGCTTGACCATGTGCGCCATGGGACAGTCCGCGCCCGGCTCGGGCAGCAGCACGGTCTTGGTGGGATTGAGCAGCTTGGCGCTCTCGCCCATAAACTCCACGCCGCACAGCACGATGGTCTGCTGCGGCAGGCTCTTGGCGAGCTTGGCCAGGTAGAAGCTGTCGCCGACGTAATCAGCCACGGCCTGCACCTCGGGCGCCACGTAATAGTGCGCTAGGATCACCGCGTCACGTTGGGTTTTTAGTTGCTGAATGGCCTCGACGAGCTCTGCGGGCACCAGTGCCGCGCGCTCCGTTGCCGTCGTTGCCGATGCTAGGCCGGCCGCGATATCGCGTGCAAGCTCCGACGCATCCATGTTCGCGCTCTGTGCCATCAAGGCCCCTCTCTTTTGGCGAATCTTGGGGCTTTAGTATGACACCTAGGTTTACAGCTAACAAGACAGCTGTAAACCTAGGTGTAAAGTTGAAATAAAGATTCGATCATGCGGCAGGTTCATTTTCGAACTGGCAAGCTGAGGATTGCCGAGCTCTCGGTAGCGCAGGAGGCATCTTTCGCCACCGCAATACCGCTTGGCGCGAGTTGCACGCCGTGGGGCGCAAACGGTCCGCACCTCCGCAAGCGGCGCGTGCCCGATGTGGCAAAATCGAACTACTTAAGGGGGCCGAATGCTCAAGATTATTGCCTGCGACGATGACATCGCTTTTCTAGATAGACTGCACCGAATGATCGATCGTTGGTCGACCGAGACGGGCACGGCGGTCGATGTTGCGCTCGTCACGCGCGGCGAGGACCTACTGGCCCGCCATGCCGCATCGCGCGCCGACATCATTCTGCTCGACATGATCATGCCGCTCGTCAACGGCATGGACACCGCACGCGAACTGCGCCAGGCCGACACCGCCGTGCGCCTGGTGTTCCTCACCTCGTCGCCCGAGTTCGCACTGGAGTCCTACGAGGTCCGTGCCTTCGACTATCTGCTCAAGCCCGTGACTTACGAACGCCTGGCGCAGTTACTCGACGAGCTTTCGAGCATGCGCCCGGCGGCAACCGACGAGCTCGTGATCAAAACTTCCTTTGGCTACCACGCCCTGCGCCTGTCCGACATCGAATATGCCGAGGCGCGCAACAAGCACGTGGTCTTCCACCTGCGCGACGGACGCGATATCGAGGCACTCGAGTCGTTCCGCAGCGTCGAGGACCGCTTGGAGCAAAACGCGGTCTTCTTAAAATGCCACCGCAGCTACCAGGTCAACCTGCGCAATATCGATCACTTTGACCGCACGGACATCGTCATGCGCTCGGGCGCGTGCATCCCGCTTTCGCGCAGCTGCAAGCAGGGATTCCAAGACGCCTACTTTGCGGTGCGCTTTGAGGATGGAAGACACTGATGGTCTCCTCGGTCGAAATGATCCTTTGGGCAATCCACCACGCCACGACGTTGCTCTTTGGCGTCTTTGCCTCGGCGGCGCTGTGCGGTATCGAGATCAACCGGCGTCATGCGCTTGAACTGGTGCTGGTCGGTGCCGTAACCGGATGCGCATTTGGCCTCGCCAATGCCGTCGGCGGAGAGCTTTTCGCCCGCCAGGTATATCCGCTCGTCGTGCATCTGCCGCTCATCATCTATTTGTGCGCGCGCTACCGCCTGAGCCCGCTGCTTGCCGTGCTCGGCATTACGAGTGCCTATCTGAGCTGCCAGTTCAGCAATTGGATGGGCATCGCCGCATTTGCCGCAACCGATTCTCAGATCGCGTACTATCTGGCGCGCATCGCGACCACACTCGCCGTCTTTGCCGTCCTGCTGCATTGGGCCGGCGACATCGGTCCGCGCTTGGCGATTAAAAGCACCACCGAGCTGGGCATCCTTTTAATCCTGCCGCTCGTCTATTACGTCTTTGACTATGCCACCAACGTCTACACCACGCTGTTCCACTCGGGCTCGGTGGTGACGGTTGAGTTTTTGGCCTTTGCACTCTGCGCGTTCTACCTTATGTTCCTCGCCGTCTACCTGCGTGAATACGAAGAAAAGGAAACCGCCGAGCGAGAGCGCTGGATGCTCGAAACCCGCGACAGCGCCGCCATCAAAGAGCTCGAGGCTTGGCGTCAATCTGGGCGCGAGCTGTCGATTCTGCGCCACGACATGCGCCACTTCCTACGCGGCCTGGCCGCTTTAATCGAGGAGGGACACACCGACGAGGCGCTCGATCGCATCGACGAACTCTGCGAAGCCGGCGACCGCACCGCCGTACGCCGCTTCTGCGCCAACGAGACCGTAAACATCGCGCTTTCGTCATTTAACTCGGATATCAATAGAAACGGCATTACCGCCAACCTGCGCGCCGCCGTACCCGAAACCATCCACGTAGGTGACGCCGACCTGTTTAGCGTGCTCTCAAATGCCTTGGAAAACGCTATCACCGCCGCAAGCGCCGCACCCCAAGGAAAGCGATTCGTCGACTTTGACCTGCGATTAGAGGACGGCCAGCTGCTGCTGTTAGTTTCCAACACGTTTGACCGCGCGCCGCGCATGGTCGATGGCATGCCCGTGACCCGGCATGCGGGCCACGGCTTTGGCACCAGGAGCATCAAACTTGCCGTGGAGCGCATGAACGGCAACTGTCAGTTCCGCATTAACGGCGATCGGTTTGAGCTGCGCGCTGTGATGTAGGGACGCGATAAGCCGGCGCCGCGCTCGACCCGTCAGGGCCGCCTTACCGGCTCCGGTCCGCTACAGCGGAGCGGCCGCCGGAGTCAGCTGCTTGATGTAGGCCCACATGCGCTGCTTAGCGGCCTTGTCGGTGAGTGCCGCCTCAAAGCCGTCGAGCGCGAGCACGCGGCGGCCCTGCACATGGGCGACCAGGCCGGGCTTGAGCATGGCGGTGTCGAAGTCATCGATCGCCACAAGCATATCGGCGTAGGTCTCGCGCATGGCGTCAGCCGCGTTGTTGTCGAGCAGTAGCACCGCCTCGGGGTCCAAGGCCTCAAGCGCCTCGCGGAACAGCTCGCACGGCAGAGTCTCGCCCACCGCGACCGCTCCGTCGCCCACGCCGGCGACGCTTGCCAGCACGCAAAAATCCTCGGGCGCGTAACCGATGGCCCCAAGCGCCTTGCGCAACGCCGCGCCATCCGGGCCGGCGGCAAGCTCGCCACCCGAACGCTCGGCCTCGTCCAAATCGCCTTTGACCAGCACGATCGGCGAGCACGCGTTGCCCGCGATACGCACGCCACGGACCGCAAGCGATGTGAGCTCCTGCTCGGCCGCCTGGGCGATGGCTTCTTTTTTCTGGCTTTGTGACGTGGACATGCGCTCTCCAATCGTTTGCGTGCCCACCATTATATAAAAGAGCTGCCCGCGAGTGGTTGCTTTGCGGGCGGCTGGGTATAAGCACGGTCGTACTGAGTTTTACGCGGCCGAGCCGCGTCGCATTATGGAGGTCACCATGGCTGACATTAATCAGATTACCCCCGAGAACTTCGATTCCATCGTTAACGACAGTCTGCCCGTGCTGGTCGATTTTTGGGCACCGTGGTGCGGGCCCTGTCGATCCCTCTCGCCCATCGTTGACGAGGTTGCCGATGAGCTGGCGGGCAAGCTTGCCGTTGCCAAATGCAACGTCGACGACAACCAGGACCTGGCCATGAAGTATGGCGTCATGAGCATCCCCACGCTGATTGTGTTTAAGAACGGCGAGGAGATTGACCGCTCGGTTGGCGCTCTGCCCAAGGCGAGGCTGCAGGCGCTGCTGGAGAAGCATCTGTAATACGCTTGTTACATGGTGCCGTCTGCCTGCCGTCCATGAGCGCTTTTGCACCGCTCGCCGGACTTCTGGATGCACCAAGTGCAACCACGGATAGTATGGTAGTCACAAACAGCCCCCAGTGAACGGGTGCGGGTCGCACAGACTCGCACCCGTTTTCTTATGCAGCTGCGCACAGAGCGGGCGTAGTAAAATCTGAACCACTGAACTGCCCCATACAAAAGGAGATTTTCCATGCATGACGTCGGAATGAACATGAGCCAGCTTGCCATGAGCGTCAAGCAGGTCGACGACACCATCGAGCTCGCTCACGAGTGGAGCCATCAGCTGCTGCATGCGACCGAGAATTTTGACATGGAGCGCATCGGCGCCAAGCTCGAGGCCGCCATGGCCGCGCTCCACGAGGCGCATGACGCGCTCGAGGGCTACGAGGAAGCCATCGAGGCCGACCACAACTCCGTCGGCTCCGTGAAGCTGGTGTAAGGTGGCCGAACACGAGCACGGCTGCGGGTACGAGCACGAGCACCCGCACGGGGCGGACGGTGACGCGGGCTGCCACTGTAGTGGTTCCGGCTCCGAGCTGGTCCGTTTTTCGGTTACCGCACCCGACGACCTGCTGCGCCGTTTTGACGAACAGATCGCGCGCCGCGGCGACGTGGCCAACCGATCCGAGGCCGTGCGCGATTTGATTCGCGCCTCGATCGCCAAAGAGCAGATGCGCACGCCCGATGAGCACGTTATCGGGTCGCTCACCATGATTTACGACCATCACACCGGCGATCTGACGCGCCGCCTGGACGAGGTGCAGCACGACTACACCGACGAGATCGTATCGACCATGCACGTGCATCTGGATCACCACAACTGTTTGGAGATTCTGGCGCTCAAGGGTCGCGGCGAGCGCGTCTACGAACTAGCCGACCGCCTGCTGGGCCTGCGCGGCGTTAAGCACGGCGAGCTCACGTGCGCCGCCACCAAGCAGAGCCTGGGGCTGTAGCGGGATTTCCCGCAGCGCACCTGCCAAATAGGGACAGGTTTGTTTTGGCAGGTTTAGAAGTTTTACCTACCAAAATAAACCTGTCCCTATTTGGTCGGTTTTGATGAGGGGTGTCGCATGCGGCATGTGCATATTCATGTGACGGGCATTGTGCAGGGCGTTGGCATGCGACCGTTTGTGTATCGCGAGGCCATGGCGCATGGTATTTGCGGATGGGTGCTCAATGCGGGCGACGGCGTGCATATCGAGGCGCACGCTCCGGCCGATGCGCTCGATGCTTTTGTTGCCGCGCTTTCTGAGCATGCGCCTGCGGCAGCCCGCGTAGAGCATGTCGAGGTTGTGGACCTGGCAGCCAACGGTTGGGATGCCGCCAATGAACAGAGTTTTCGCATCGTAGCATCGCAGGACCAGACCGCGCACACGACGCTCGTCTCGCCCGATATCGCTACCTGTGACGATTGCCTGCGCGAGTTGTTCGATCCCGCCGACCGACGCTATCACTACCCCTTTATCAACTGCACCAACTGCGGCCCACGCTTTACCATCATCCGATCGCTGCCTTATGACCGAGCGGCCACGTCGATGGATTGTTTTCCCATGTGTCCCAAGTGCGCCGCGGAGTATGCCGACCCACTCGACCGGCGTTTTCACGCGCAGCCCGATGCCTGCTTTGATTGCGGACCGCATATTACGTGGCACGAGGCTGTGAACGGCGATGTGTGCGGGAATTCGTCCGCGTCGCTGGCCGTCGGCACCACGCGCGAGACCAGCGACGCCATCATCGAGCGCTGCGTTGAGCTGCTGGCCAGCGGTGGCATCGTCGCCATCAAGGGCCTGGGCGGATTCCATCTAGCCTGTGACGCTGCCAACGAGCAGGCGGTGGCCGAGCTGCGCCGTCGCAAGCGTCGCAGCAATAAGCCGCTTGCCGTCATGGTGCGCAGTCTTGCTGATGCCGGGCGCCTGTGCCATATCGACGATGCTGAACGCGATCTGCTCGCTGGCAGTATCCGCCCCATCGTGCTGCTGCGCCGGCGCACTGTTGGCGAGGGCAACGGCGGCTCCCCCGACGCCCTCGCGCTCGCGCCGTCCGTCGCGCGCGACCTTCCTGAGCTCGGCGTCATGCTCCCCTATACGCCGCTTCAACATCTGTTGCTTGCCGCGGCAGAAGCCTGCGGTATGCACGCGCTCGTCATGACCAGCGGAAACCTAAGCGAAGAACCCATCGAGACCGACGACGACCTTGCCTGGGAACACCTCGTTGCCGCCGGCATCGCCGACGCGCTGCTCGGTAACGACCGCGCGATCCTCTCGCGCTACGACGACTCTGTAGTGCGCGTGGTTGACGGCGCCGTTATGCCCGTACGCCGCGCTCGCGGATATGCACCCCAGCCGCTGCCGTTGCCGGCGCTCGACGGCGCTCCGTCCTGCGTGCTCGCCTGCGGGCCACAACAAAAGGCCACGATTGCGCTCACGCGTGAAGGGACGAACGGCGAGGCGACCTGTTTTGTGTCGCAGCATATCGGCGATGTTGAAAACGGCGGGACCTTCGATGCCTGGAACGCCGCGCGCACGCGCTTGGAAGATCTCTTTGACTTGGCGCCCGCCGCCTTGGCCTGCGATGTGCACCCCAGCTATCTATCGGGCCAGTGGGCGCGCGAGCAGGCGCGAAAATGCAATCTGCCGCTCGTCGAGGTGCAGCACCATCATGCGCATATCGCGAGCGTAATGGCCGAGGCCATCGCCGCGGGCCAGCTTACAACCGACGCGCGCGTCCTTGGCATCGCCTTTGACGGCACCGGCGCCGGCACCGATGGGACCATTTGGGGCGGCGAGTTTCTTGTTGCCAGCCTTGGCGGCTTTGAGCGCGCCGCGCATTTGCGCACCTGGGCGCTCCCCGGCGGGGCGGCCTCCGTGCGCGACGCCCGCCGCAACGCCTTTGCCCTGCTCAGTGAGCTCGGCCTGCTCGAGCACCCAGGCGCCGCTCGGCTTTTGGACAGCCTCGACGAGCAAACGCGCAGCGTGACAGCCACCATGATCGAGCGCGGCATCAACAGCCCGCGTACCAGCAGCATGGGGCGTCTCTTTGATGCCGCGGCAGCAATTCTGGGCATCTGCGACAAGGCAACCTACGAGGGCGAACCCGCCATCGAGCTTGAGGCTGCCGCCTGGCGCACGCTCGACAACGAAATCGCCCATTTTCCCGACGACAACGCCGGCTATTTCGCATCTGGCCCATCGTGGCTGGACGGCCCCTATGTTCTGGACCAGAAAGCACTCTTTGAGGCACTTTTGGGAGGAATTGAAGCCGGAGCGCCCGCTGACAGGCTCGCACTCGACTTCCATGTCGCCGTCGCGCGCTCTTCGGCACGAATCGCACGCGAAATCTGCGCGCGCGAAGACATCGATACCGTCGCGCTCTCGGGCGGCGTGTTCATGAACCGACTTTTGCTTCAGCTCCTCACCCGCAAGCTTAAAAACGCAGGCCTTACGGTCTTGATTCCCCAAACCGTGCCCGTTAACGACGGCTGCATCGCCTACGGTCAGGCGGCAGTCGCACGCGCTCGTCTTGCGCAGATTGCATCACAGTAGCTCGCCCTCGCACGCCGCCGCGCCCAGCCGTCTCACAGGTGTAGCGCGTTTGCCCGCAGCGCCCGCGAGCGCTACCATCAACTGATGGATTATTGAGCGCCCGTCCAGCGCAAAGCGTATAAAAGGGGAACAATATGTGCCTTGCCGTTCCCGGTAAAGTAGTCAAACGCGACGACGACCTCAAGGCCACCGTCGACATGATGGGCATCGAGCGCCCCGTGTCGCTGCGACTCGTGCCGACGGCGCAGGTTGGCGACTATGTTCTCGTACACGCCGGCTTTGGCATCCAGATCGTCGACGAGCAGGAAGCGCAAGAGACGCTCGAGCTGGTCAACGACATGACCGAACTGGTCGAAGAAGACCAGCTGGCCACCAACCCGGCGGAGGCTTACTAGTGGCGGCCGGACAGCCGGCGCGCTCCGGTATCGACTTCTCGGCATTCCGCGATCCCAAGCTGGCTCGCGAGCTCATCGAGCGCATTCACGAGCTTGTCGGCGACCGCGCCATCAACCTTATGGAAGTCTGCGGCACGCACACCGTAAGCATCGGCCGCTATGGCTTTCGCTCCATTATGCCGGCCGGGCTCAAGCTGCTGAGCGGCCCGGGCTGCCCCGTCTGCGTCACCGCCAACCGCGACATCGACCACGCAATCGCGCTCGCCAACATAGACGGCGCCATCATCACCACCTTTGGCGACATGATGCGCGTGCCCGGATCATCCACCTCGCTCGCTGCGCAAAAGGCGGCAGGGCGCGACATCCGCATCGTCTACTCCCCGCTCGACGCGCTCGACATTGCCGAGCAAAACCCCGATCGCCCGGTCATTTTTATGGGCGTGGGCTTTGAGACCACAACGCCCACCATCGCCGCCGCCATTTTGGAGGCCGATGCACGCGGACTCCAAAACTTCTCGGTCTATTGCGCCCACAAGACCACGCCGCCGGCGTTGCGCGCCATCGCCAACGACCCCGAGACCACCATCGACGGCTTTATCCTGCCGGGACACGTCGCCACCATCACGGGCTTGGCGCCCTTTAGCTTTTTGGTCGACGAGTTCAATACCCCGGGCGTGGTCACGGGATTTGAACCGGTCGATATCCTGCAGGGCATCTGTATGCTGATCCAGATGGTTGTCGAGGACCGACCGGCGATCGACAATGCCTACCGCCGCGGTGTCAATGCGAACGGCAACCCCGTGGCGCGCCAACTGGTCGAGCAGGTGTTTGAGCCGTGCGACACCATATGGCGCGGTCTGGGGCCGATTGCCAACTCGGGTCTTTCCATCCGCTCCGAGTTCTCGCGCTTTGATGCCCGCACTCGCTTGGACGTGCCCGTTGAGGAGACGGTCGAGCCGCGCGGGTGCCGCTGCGGCGACGTGCTGCGCGGGGCCATTACGCCGAGCAGCTGCCCGCTCTTTGGCCGCACCTGCACGCCCGAGCACCCTGTCGGCCCGTGCATGGTGAGCTCCGAGGGCAGCTGCGCGGCGTACTACCGTTACCGCGACTAGCCCGGACACACCCGCATATTGGCACCACCCACGATTGGAGTTTTCGATATGTCCCATAGCGTTACCGATAGCACCGTCCTGCTGGGCCACGGCTCCGGTGGCCAGATGATGAAACGCATCATCGATGAGGTCTTTTTGGATGCCTTTGGGTCGCCCGAGCTGCTCGAAGGCAACGACGCCGGCGTCGCCACGCTGCCCGCGAGCGGGCGCATCGCCATGTCGACCGACAGCTTTGTAGTCTCGCCGCAGTTCTTCCCCGGTGGCAACATCGGCCGCCTCGCCGTGTGCGGAACCGTCAACGACGTCGCGACCTCGGGCGCCAACGTGCGCTACCTATCGTGCGGCTTCATCCTCGAAGAGGGCTATCCCATGGATAAGCTCCACCAGATTGTGCAGACGATGGCCGAAACGGCGCACGAAGCGGGCGTGTCCATAATCACGGGCGACACTAAGGTGGTCGAGCGCGGCGGGGCCGACGGCGTCTATATCAATACCGCCGGTGTGGGCGAGGTACCCGCGGGCGTGGCGCTCAGTGGCGCAAACTGCCGGCCCGGCGACGTCATCCTGGTGTCGGGCACACTGGGCGACCACGGCATCGCCATCATGAGTCAGCGCGAGGGTCTGGCGTTTTCGAGCACCATCGAAAGCGACGCCGCGCCGCTCAACCACCTGATTGCCGATGTGCTTTCCGCAGCACCCGACACACGCTGCTTCCGCGACCCCACGCGCGGTGGCCTGGCCTCGACGCTCAACGAGTTTGCGCAGGCCAGCGGCGTTGCCATGGAGATCGACGAGGACGATGTGCCCGTGCGCCCCGACGTGCAGGCAGCCTGCGAGATGCTCGGCTACGATGTGCTGCAGGTGGCAAACGAGGGCAAGATGGTTGCCGTCGTGCCGGCCGAGCAAGCCGATGCCGCGCTGAGCGCCATGCGCGCCGCCCGCTACGGCGAGAATGCCGCCATCATCGGCCGCGTGCTGCCACTTGCCGAGGGCGCCCATCCCGCCGTGCGCGTGCGCACCGGCTGGGGCTCGACCCGCATCCTCGACATGCTCGTAGGAGAGCAGCTGCCGAGAATTTGCTAACGACAAAGGCTCAGGGCTATTAAAGATATTCAGATTCCAAACATGCCCGGCACGCATGCCCAGTATCATGGGGTGCGTTTTACAACTCAAGCGGCAGGAGCACCCATGGCAGCAGCTTTTTCCCATGTGATCTTTGACCTGGACGGCACCATTCTCAACACGCTCGAGGACCTGGCGGCCGCCGGCAACCATACCTGCGAGGCACACGGCTGGCCCACGTTTGCCGTTGACGAGTACCGCTACAAGGTGGGAAACGGCATGCTCAAGCTGGTTGAGCGCTTTATGCCCGCCGAGTACGCAGGCGACGGCCGCATGTTTGAGCAGACGCTTGCCGAGTTTAGGGCTTACTACGGCGAGCACAAGGAGGACCACACCGCCCCCTATGCCGGTACGATCGAGATGCTCGACCGCCTACGCGCCGCGGGCGTTCAGCTTGCCGTGCTCACCAACAAGGACCACGTCTCGGCGGCTCCGCTTATCGAGAAGTATTTTGGTTCCGAGCGCTTTGCGCTGGTGCAGGGCCACGTCGATGCGTTTCCCCCCAAGCCTGAAGCGCCCGTTACGCTGCATGTGATGGAAGAGCTGGGCGCCGACCCGGCAACCACGCTCTATGTGGGCGATTCCAATGTCGATATCCTGACCGGTCACAACGCCGGCCTTAAAAGCGCGGGCGTCAGCTGGGGCTTCCGCGGCCGTGCAGAGCTGGAGGCCGCCGGCGCCGACTACGTGGTGGACACCCAGGCAGAGCTCGCGGCGCTGATCCTGGGCGAGTAACGAGCGACACTGCTTAACGCAGCTGCGACAATTCTTCCGCGCGGAAAGCGCATCCCGTTTTGGAGCTCCGGAATGGGATACGCTTTCCGTTTGAGGCGCATCAGGGAAACCGCATCCCGTTTCAGAGCAATATTCCGGGTCGCACTTTCCGCAATCCACCCCATCCGGAAAATGCGACCCACTATTCGGCAAAAACCGGGTCGCGGTTTCCCAAGCACTCGATGCAACGCTGGCACAAGGAATGTCCCCAACTGCCGCCTGGTCATTTAAGAACGTCCCCAATGACAGGACGAACAAGTTGGCATGAAAAAGGCAAGACATAGACCTTCTGGTCATGCCTCGCCTTTTGAATGACAAATTGTCGTCCTGGGCGGCGCGCAGCGTCAACTGGTTACGCGGTTCGTAGAACCGCGTAACCCCCTAGCTCAGCATTGCATCCATCATCTCGGAGTTGACGGAGTCGTCGGCAGACCACTCGCCGTCGTCGTTGCAGGTGTACTTGAAGATAACCGTGGTCTTCCTGGGCTCGGTGGCCTTGGTCACATCGACCATAACCTGACCGGCCATCTTGTACAGCTCGTCATCGGAAGGAACCGTGTCAAGCGCAGCGACCTTCTCCTGATACTGGGTGGAGAAGTCCTCGACGATCTTGTTCATAGACTTGCAGGTGATAGAGACCTCGGCAGTCGCGACGCCCTTGTCCTCGTCGACCGTCACGTCGCCAATCTTGTAATCAAAGCCCTCGAGATAGGTCTTGGCATACTCCTTGGGATCGATACCCAGCTGCTCGAACTCGTCGCCCGAAGCCTCCTCCAGACCAGAGAGGAAGTCGTCGCCACCGTTCTTGACCTCGTCAAACTGCGTCGTAAGATCCTCGGTGATGAGCTCCTCAACCGAAGGACCTCCACAGCCGGAAAGCACGACCACGCATGCAACCAAGACGGCCATGAGGGGCGCAAGCAGCAGCTTCTTTTTCATGTTGTTCCTCCCAATGAGCGGCACCGCGCTTCCCGGACGCGGCACACGTTGTAATAAGTAAGCCCATACTATCCACTTATGAACACCCTCGGCAACGCGAAGGCGCGGTCGGTTCGTTTTAGCGTCCGAACGGTTTGCAAGCCCGCCCAACGTACAATAAAACGCTTCCCCGCGATGCAATAAAAAAGGTGGCCGGAAAACCCGACCACCCTTGCACATCCTTTGGATGCCGCAGTTTACTTGCGGACGACCTTAACGATGGCGTCACCGGCGGCGACGGCGGACTCAGCCTCGACGGTAAGCTCGACATCGGCAAACTCGGCGGTGTTGGACACGGCCACCACGACGCAGTCCTTATAACCAGCAGCGGCGATCTTGGCACGGTCGATCTTGAGTATGGGCTGGCCGGCCTTCACAACGTCGTCGGCCTTGACGAAGCCCTCGAAGCCATCGCCGTTCATGTTGACGGTATCGACGCCAACGTGCACCAGAACCTCGATGCCGCTATCGGACTGCAGACCCACGGCGTGACCCATGGTGACGGTCACCTTGCCGTCGCAGGGAGCGTAGACCAGGTCGTCCTCGGGCCACACGGCGCAGCCCTTGCCCAGAACCTCGCCACCAAAGACGGGATCGGGCACGTCGGCCATCTTGATGACCTTGCCCTTGACGGGCGAGCACAGCACGTCGGCGCCGGCAGAAGCAGAGATGGAGGCCGGAGCAGCGGCAGCCGCGGGCTCAGCCTTCTTCTTAAACATGTCAAACAGACCCATACGTTTTCTCCTCTTGATTAAGCGCAACGTTTTGCGCATGCCTAATGGTGATTATAGTGCCAAATGGTTCGAATACTAAGGTGGGGACTCGAATCGCGAGCCCTTCTCGGTAGTGCTCGTAGGATGAGCATCTCCTTTGCATCGCGGTTCGATAAGCCGAGTATCGCCCACGCGCGGGACGGGCAGAAGCGGGCGCGCCAAACCCGATACTTCTTTTCGCTCTCGAGTCCTGCCGCCGCCCCGTCCCTGACACTTCCTGATACCGACCGAAACGCGCCAAAATAAAACCGTCCCTTTTTGGTAGGTTTGGCGAGTGTGGATTTTCGGACGCTTAACTAACGAGCGTGGATAATCTCCCACTTTGACTTTGAGGCCGTCACCGA
>CAJKGV010000019.1:0-16840 GCA_905199455.1 Collinsella aerofaciens
CATGCTCCGCTACTTTATCGACAAGGCTTCCGAGAAGCGCTATCCGTGGACCCCGCGTCCGCGCGTTGTCGTCTGCGTTCCCTCCGGCGTCACGTCGGTCGAGAAGCGTGCCGTCTTTGAGGCCACGATTCAGGCCGGCGCTCGCCAGGCCTATCTGATCGAAGAGCCTATGGCCGCCGCTATCGGCGCCGACCTGCCCGTCGAGGAGCCCACCGGCTCCATGGTCATCGACATCGGTGGCGGTACCACCGAGGTCGCTGTTATCGCTATGGGCGGCATCGTCGTCTCGCAGTCCATCCGTATTGCCGGTGACGAGTTCGATCAGGCCATCCTCACGCACGTTCGCGATGCCTACAACCTGGCCATCGGCGAGCGTACGGCAGAGGACATCAAGATCAAGGTCGGCTCCGCCGTGCCGCTCAAGGACGAGCTCGACGTCGAGGTCAACGGCCGCGACGTGATCACCGGTCTGCCCAAGACCGTGCGCATCGAGAGCGAGGAGATCCGTCGCGCACTCAACAAGCCGCTTGACGAGATGGCCAAGGCCGTCAAGGACGCACTCGATGCCACGCCGCCCGATCTTGCCTCGGACCTTATGTACTACGGCATTTTGCTGACCGGTGGCGGCGCGCTGCTGCGCGGTCTCGACGTGCGCCTGCGCGATGAGACCGGCGTTTCGGTCAACGTTAGCCCTACGGCGCTCGACAACGTCGTGAATGGCTGCGCCCGCGTGCTCGAGGCCAACGCGTTTGATGGCGGCTTCGTCCAGACCAATGCTTAATTTCCAAAAGGTGGATTCCATTTGGCACGATCTTCGGGTTTCTCCACAAATCTGAATACCAAGCGACAATCAACGGGTATGCGCCCGTTGATTGTTTTCAGCCTGATTTCGGTGTTGCTGCTCACGTTTTACATCCGCGAGGGCGAGGCAGGACCGATTCATGCCGTGCGTTCGGGCGTAACGACGATTACCTCGCCGGTGCGCTTTGTGGGTTCGGCTGTGGCGGCTCCCTTCAATGCGATCGGCAACGTGTTCTCTAACCTTACGGCGTCGCAGGACACGCTTGACGAGCTTAAGAAGCAAAATGAGGAGCTGACCTCTAAGGTTGCCGAGCTCTCCGAGGCTCAAAAGACTGCTGAGCGTCTGGAAGGGCTGGTCGGCCTGCAGTCGACCTATAACCTCAAATCGACCGCTGCTCGTATTGTCGGTGCCTCCGGCGATGCCTGGACTTCGACCGTTACCATCGACAAGGGCTCTGCCGACAGCCTTACCATCAACATGCCCGTGACGAGTTCTGCCGGTGTTATCGGCCAGATTATCGAGGTATCGGCCAAGAGCTCTACCGTGCGCTTGATTAGCGACGAGAACTCGGGCGTGTCCGCCATGGTGCAGGACACGCGCGCCCAGGGCATGCTGCAGGGTCAGGCTGACGGCACGCTGCGTCTTGAGTACGTGAGCGTCGACTCCGATGTTAAGGTTGGCGACATCATCGTGACCTCGGGCATCGGTGGCGTGTTCCCCAAGGGTCTACCGCTCGGCACCGTCTCGTCGGTTGAGAAATCGGCAAACGATGTGTACTACACCATTGTGGTGCGCGCTCAGACGACGGCCGAGAACAACGAGGAAGTGCTGGTCATTACCTCGCTGACCGACGAACAGTCGGCCTCGGATGAGGACGTGAGCACGGCCAACAGCACGCCGCAGGGAACGTCGCGCGATGCTGCGACCAAGACGAAGGACGAGAGCTCGGATGACAGTTCCGACACGTCCGAGACGACCGATTCCGGCTCGAGCGAATAGGGGGCATGTCCATGGATCTACACGAGCAGGGGATGAGCTCCCGCACGTTTGTGATCGCCGCCATTGTGTGCGTGCTGCTGCAGGCAGGCCTGGCACCGCAGATCTCCATTGCGGGCGGTCGCGTCAACTTCATGATTATCCTGGTGTGCCTAAGCGTGTTCTCGGGCGACCCGACCCGTGCCGTCGTGTGCGGTTTTTGCAGCGGCTTGTTTTATGACCTGTCCGCTGCCGTGCCGGTGGGCGTTATGTCGCTCCTGCTGACCGTGGGTTCTTTTGCCCTGGTGCACAGCGCCGCTGGTCAGGCGGGCGGTACCCCGAGTGCGCGCGGCATCACGGTGGGCGCCTTCGCGCTCGTCATTAATGTGATCTACAGCATCATCTTGCTGTTTATGGGTTTGGAGACGAGCTTTGTCGTGGCGATCTTCGGCCATGCGCTGCCGTCCTCGATCCTGACGGGTCTGGTTGCCATTCCGTTTTTGATGTCCGGCGTCGTGCCGCAGTCCGGCTATGGATTCTCCGCACGTGGCGGACGCCAGACGGGTATGCGCTTTAAGCCCAAGACCCGCAAGCTCAAATAGGGGAGGCCCGTAGATGTCTTCCCAGATGACGGTTATTATCGCCGGTATCGTGCTGGTTGTGGCCATCGTGGTCGCGCTGGTCGTCATGCGTCGTGGCGATTCCCGTTTTACCTACGATACGCAGCATGGAACGGCCCCGCGCGCCACCGAGGGCGAGGGCAATACCGCGGCGACCGCCTTTAAGGGCCGCTTTTCCATCCTCACCACGGGTGTGGGCGCGATGTTTGCGGCGCTTGCCGTCAAGCTGTGGGGCATGCAGATGGTCTCATCGGACTATTACGAGAAGCAGGCCAATAGTAATCAGACTCGCACCGTTACAACACCCGCTGTGCGCGGTCGCATCCTCGACCGCAATGGCGTGGCGCTTGTCCAGAACCGTCCCTCACTTGCTGTCGTGGCCTACCGCGACCTTGCCGAGGATGAGGTTCTGGTTCGCCATCTTGCCAACGTGCTTGGAATGCCTTACGTGGCGGTCCTTCGCAATATTCAGGACAATACAGAGGGCGCTCAGAGCCTGCATACCATCGCGACGGACGTCCGTCGCTCCACGGTTGCCTATATTCAGGAGCATGCCGGCGAGTTCCCGGGCGTCAAGATTGCCGAGCGTACCGAGCGTCAGTATCCATATGGCGAGACGGCATGCCATATCTTGGGCTATACCGGCACCATTACCTCCGAGCAGCTCGAGGCCCAGAATAAGAAAACCTCTGGCGATGATGATGCTTCTGCTGGCAAGATTACGTACCAGTCGGGCGATATCGTGGGCCAGGCGGGCGTTGAGAGCTACTACGAAAACTTGCTGCAGGGTATTCGTGGCGAGCAGACCGTCAAGGTCGATGCATCGGGCAATGTGACCGGTCAGGCCGGCGCTGTGCCCGCGAAGGCCGGCTCCGACATTAAGCTCACGCTCGACCTTAAGATCCAACATGCCTGTGAGACGGCGCTGGCGAGCGCTATCGAGCTTGCCAAGACCACCGGCTACAGCAATGCCGGCAACGGCGCTGTGGTGTGTCTCGATCCCAACAATGGCGAGATCCTGGGCATGGCGAGCGAGCCCAAGTTTGATCCGTCCGTCTTTATCGGCGGCGTCTCAAATGACGTGTGGACCGAGCTAAATGATGACAAGGGTTCGCACCCGCTGCTCAACCGCGCCATTAGCGGACAGTACATGTCGGCCTCGACCATCAAGCCGCTCTCGGCACTGGCCGGTCTTGAGTTTGGAACCTACACTTCAACGCAGACAACCAACTGCACGGGCTATTGGACGGGCTTGGGCAAGGCTTGGGGCAAGCGCTGCTGGCTGACGTCTGGACACGGCACCATGACGCTGCAGTCGGGTATCGCCAACTCGTGCGACCCCGTCTTCTACGACATGGGCAAGGCCTTCTTTTATGACGAGCAACATTCCGAGGGCCTGCAGGAGGTCTTTCGTCGCTGGGGCCTAGGCAAGACCTGCGGTATCGATCTGCCGAGTGAGGGCGCGGGCCGTATTCCCGATGCCGAGTGGAAAGAGTCGTACTTTACCGACGCCTCTGCCGAGGACCGCAAGTGGAATGCCGGCGATATGACCAACATTGCCATCGGCCAAGGCGACATCCTGGTGACGCCCCTGCAGATGGCGTGCGCCTATATGGGTCTTGCCAACGGCGGCAAACAGTACGTGCCTCACGTGTTTTTGTCTGCCGTGTCGCGCGATGGCGACGGCGATGCCTATAAGTACAACGGCAAGGGCAAGAAGAAGCGCCTGGAGGCCAAGATCAACAGCGATTCGGATTTGACTCTTGTTCGCAACGGCATGCACGACGTGATTTACACGGCATCGACGTCCCTGGCGGCTCACTTTGGCACCCTGACGCCGCAGGTATACGGCAAGTCGGGCACGGGCGAGAAAAGCGGCGAGGACGAATACGCGTGGTTCTGCGCCTATGCACCGGCCGATGATCCCAAGTATGTCATCGCTACTGTCCTGGAGCAGGGCGGCGGTGGTTCGGATACCGCGATGCATGTCGTGCGCGACGTGCTCGGCGTGATTTATGACGAGCCCGATACCTCTTCGGCCTCGGGCGATTCTTCGGTTCGATAGGAGGTTGCGATGGATTTTTCTCCGGCGGATCTGTTCCGTTCAACCAAGACCGGCTCTCGCAGCAGCCTGGACCGCGTCAACAAGCAACTTTCGGCCTCGCGCGGTACGTTTCGCCAAAAGGTGCATATCGGTGTGCTGCTGGCTACCGTCGCGCTCGTTGCCTATGGCGCCATCATTATTTGGTCGGCGTCACAGTTTAAGGCCGACGCCTCATTCTCGCGCCACCTGCTGGGCATTGGCATTGGCGCGGTGCTTGCGGTGCTCGTCTGGCGTACCGATCTGCGCGGTATTTCCAATTTCTCGACGGCGTTGCTTGTCATCGACCTGATCGTGATCTTCTCGCCCAAGATTCCGGGTCTGTCCTATACGGGCGGTCTGGGCATGACGGGCTGGATCAAGATTCCCGGTATCGGCTTGACATTCCAGCCGGTCGAGCTTGCCAAGCTCATCACCATCTTCTTTATCGCCACGCTTGGCTCGCAGTATAACGGCCGCATCGATACCGTTCGCGACTACGTCAAGCTCTGCGGCATGCTGTCCATCCCGTTTTTGGCCGTCGTTGCCATGGGCGACCTGGGCTCGGGCCTGGTCGTGCTGGTCTCGGGCGCCATCGTCATCTGCATGAGCGGTGCGCGCCGCGAATGGGTGCTGTCGACCCTGGCCCTGCTTGTGGGCCTGGTGGCCCTCGTCCTGGCGCTCGATTCGGTCTTTGATTCGTTGCTCGGCCACGATGTGCTCATCAAGCAGTATCAGATGAACCGCCTGACGGTCTTTATCGACCCCGATAATGCCGATTCGGACGATGCCTACAACCTGCAGCAGTCGCTTATCGCCGTTGGCTCGGGCGGCTTCTTTGGTAAGGGTTTGGGCCATGCGACGCAGTCGGCCGGCGGCTTTCTTCCTGAGTTCCACACCGACTTTGTCTTCGCCTTCCTATCCGAGACCTTTGGCTTTTGCGGTTCCTTTTTGCTCCTGTGCCTCTACGTGCTGCTGATCTTTTCGACGATTCGCGTCGCCTTTAAGTGTGAGTCGCTGTTCTTGCGCCTATCGTGTGTGGGCATCGTTGGCATGTGGGCGTTCCAGACCTTCGAAAACATCGGCATGTGCATCGGCATGATGCCGATTACCGGTATTCCGCTACCGTTTATTAGCTTCGGTTCGTCTTCGATGATGATTCAGCTGCTGACGGTGGGTATCGTACAATCCATATGGCGGCATCGTTCGGGCGCCGCGTAACCGCTGGAGGGGTTTGCTATGAAAATTCCCGTAGATAAGCTGACCCGCGCTTTTAAGATGGGCGCGTCCGTTAAGAAGGATTCCGATACGCCGGTGCGCGTCTCGGTCTATTTGGATTCGTCCGCCTCGCGCTTTCTGGCCGAGACGGTGCGTGACGCCTTTGTGCCGCAGACGACCTCGGGCATTGTGCGCGTCGAGCGTCTGGGGGAGGAGCGAATTGCTCCAAAGACCGATACCGATGTGGTGCTGGTGCTCTCGTGTGGTTCCGACCGCTTGGAGAGTGCCGTGCAGGAGCTCGTGATCGCCGGCGCCCCCGTGTGCGTGCTTGCCGAGTCTGCTGTGGAGGTGCCGTTTATCGAGGAGTCCACGCCCATGCTCGGCGTGGTAGCGGCAACCGATAAGACGTATCTGCTCGAGACGCTTGCCCGCTGGATTCTCGATCGCACCGAAAAGGAAACGGCTTTTGCGGCGAACTTTGCCTTTATGCGCATCGCGGCGGCCAATCGTATCATCACCTCGTGCGCGCTCACCAATATGGCGACCGGTGCGCTGGTGTTTTTGCCGGGCGCCGATTATCCCGTTATGGCGCTGGCTCAGGTGGGCATGCTCTTTGAGCTCGCTGCCGTCTTTGGACGCGGCATTAAGCCTGAGCGCGGCTACGAGGTCGCGGGCGTGCTTGCCGGCGGTCTTGTGATCCGCGCGGTCACCCGTGCGCTCGTCAAACAGACGCCACATATTGGGTTTGCCGTCAAGGCGCTTACTGCCGCCGCGGGCACCTATGGCATGGGCCGTGCGCTCGTTTCGCTCTACGAGCGCGATGTCGACTACAGCCGTGCCAACGAGGTGGTCACTGCCACGTTCTCCCGCGTTCGCGATCTGGTGACCACGGTCGCGGGCGCTACCCGTCCTATGGCGTCCTACCAAGACGCGTCCGATCTCGCTGCTTAGGGGTTTTCCGTTGCGCGTTCCGTATCAAGACTGTTTTCATTTAATTGAGCCGCTGCTCGCCAAGGTCGAAAAGCCGAGTCGCTATATCGATCACGAGTGGGGCACGCTTTCAAAGGCCGATGCCGACTACCGTTGCTGCCTGATCTACCCGGATGTGTACGAGGTCGGTCTGCCCAACCAGGGTATCGCCATCCTCTACAACATCCTTAACCAGGCCGAGGGCATCTCCTGTGAGCGCGGCTATGTGCCGTGGCCCGATATGGGTGACGCCATGCGCGAGGCGGGTATTCCGCTGCTGTCGCTCGAGGGTGCAGCGCCGGTCGCTTCGTTTGATATCGTCGGTCTGCATGTGCCGCATGAGATGGCGGTGACGAACTTCCTCGAGGCTCTCGACCTCGCTGGCATTCCGCTGTTGGCGGCCGACCGCACTGAGGACGATCCCATTATCATCGCCGGTGGTCCTTCGGTGTACAACCCCGAGCCGTACGCGGCCTTCTTCGATGCCATCCTCATCGGCGAGGGCGAGGAATCGCTGCTCGAGACCTGCCAGCTGCATCGCCGCCTGCGTGACGAAGGGGTCCCGCGCGCGCAGATTGTTGAGCAGCTTGCATCCATTGCCGGTAACTACGTGCCGTCGCTCTATGAGGTTCGTCACGACGAGCCCTGCTCGCCGCATGGCTACACCGTGCCGCGTGAAGGCAAGGATGCGCCGACCGTGGTCTACAAGCGCGTCGTCGAGGACTTTGGTGCCACCAATCCGCTGTCGCAGTCGTGCGTACCCTATGCGCAGCTGGTTCACGATCGCCTGTCTATCGAGATCCTGCGCGGCTGCGCCCGCGGCTGTCGTTTTTGCCAGGCAGGCATGACGTACCGCCCGGTGCGCGAGCGCTCGGCCGACCAGATCGTCTCGTCGGTGATTCAGGGTCTGGAAAAGACCGGCTATGACGAGGTGTCGCTGACCTCGCTCTCCACGACCGACCACTCCTGCATTCGCGACGTGCTCGGCAGGCTCAACCGTCGCCTGGAGGATACGGGTATTCGCGTGTCCATTCCGTCGCAGCGCCTGGATTCGTTTGGCGTGGATATGGCCGAGTCGGTCGCCGGCGAAAAGAAGGGCGGCCTGACGTTCGCGCCCGAGGCCGGCAGTCAGCGCATGCGCGACATCATTAACAAGAACGTGACCGAGGAGGACCTGGACCGTGCGGCCAAGGCGGCCTTCGAGGCCGGCTGGAACCGCATGAAGCTCTACTTTATGATGGGCCTTCCCGGTGAGCGCGACGAGGACATCGTGGCCATCGCCAATCTGGCCGATCACGTGCTGGAGCTCGGTCGTTCCGTGGTGCCCAAGGCTCGTCGCGGCTCGATCTCGGTGTCGATCTCGGTTTCGGTCTTTATTCCCAAGGCTGCCACGCCGTTCCAGTGGTGCCCGCAGCTCGATTACGACGACGTCAAGCGTCGCCAGAAGCTGCTTGTCACGAGCGTTCGCAACCGTGCCGTCCGCGTGCATTACCACGATGCCGAGACCTCGCTCATCGAGGCCGCACTGTCCCGCGCCGGTCGTGACATGACGCCTGTCATCATCGATGCTTGGCGCGCGGGCTCTCGCTTTGACGCCTGGGTAGAGCATTTCTCGCTCGATAACTGGAAGGAGGCTGCTGCCAAAAACGGCATCGACCTCAATGAGCTTGTGCACCTGCCCTACGAGTTGGACTGGCGCCTGCCGTGGGAGCACGTGAGCCCCGGCTGCACGCGCGGCTTCCTCGAGCGCGAGTACCGTCGCTCGCTCGAGGGCGTCACGACTCCCGACTGCACCCGCACGTCGTGCACCGGCTGCGGAATCTGCCCCACGCTCCACGCCAAGAATGTATTGATGGGTGATCGCGCATGAGTGAGCGTCTGACCGACAACCCCTCGCTCTTTAGGCTTCGTGTTCGCTATGGCAAGCGCGATCGCCTTAAGTACCTGGGCCATCTCGAAGTGATCCATACCATTGAGCGCATCGTGCGCCGTGCGGGACTTCCCTATGCCGTCACGCAGGGCTTCTCTCCGCACATGCGCGTGGGCTTCTCTTCGGCGCTACCGGTTGGTACGTCGTCGACCTGCGAGTGGTATGACCTGTTTATGACCGAGTTCGTGGCGCTCGACGAGGCGTTTGGGCGCCTGGCTGCGGCGTCTCCGGCCGATCTGGCGCCCATCGAGGCGGCGTACATCGACGTGCGCACGCCGGCGTTGACGGCGCAGCTCACGCGCCTGTCGTATCGCATCGACCTGCACTTGGATCCCGAGGCGCCCGTAAGCGCCGCTGAGGTACGTCGTGCGATCGACACGCTGCGCGCGGACCATGGCATCGACTACGCGCGCGGAAAAAAGAGCAAGCGCTTGGATTTGGATCACACGCTCGTTGGCTATGAGCTCACGGCGGGGGAGCGCCCGGACCATTTGGTGCTCATGCTCGACACCCATGCCGACAACGAAGGCTCCATGCGTCCGGAAATTTTGCTTTCTGCTGCTGATGTTTTGTTGCAGGGCTTGACCCCGGGCGTGGATGCACCTATTGTTTCCACCGGTATGCAAGACCTCGTGACCATCTGCTCCTACGATGTCGAGCGTCAGAATCAAGCATGCGAGGACGACGAGGGCCGACTCGTCAGCCCCATACCTGTGCGAACTTGTGGATTTGCTCCACATACTCGTTGACGGGGGTATTTTCGCCTGCTACTATATTCGGCTGTTGCACTAACTGATGCATGAAGGGCAAGTAAACATGTACGCAATCGTTAACACGGGCGGCAAGCAGTACAAGGTCGCCACCGACGATGTCATCACCGTCGAGAAGATCGAGGGCAATGAGGGCGACAAGGTCACCCTGCCGGTTATCTTCCTCAACGATGGTAAGAAGATCGTCACCGATCCCGACAAGCTGGCCAAGGCCAAGGTTACCGCTCAGATCGTTGAGCAGTTCAAGGGCGAGAAGCAGCTGGTCTTCAAGTTCCACAAGCGTAAGCGCTATCGTCGTCTGAAGGGTCACCGTCAGCAGCTCACCAAGCTGAAGATCGTGAAGGTCCAGGCTACGTCCCGCGCCAAGAAGGCTGTCAAGGCAGAGGCCGAGGCTGTTGCCGAGGCTCCCGTCGCCGAGTAGATTACACTCGTAACGAAAGAGTAGGTATACACAATGGCACACAAAAAAGGACTCGGTTCCTCCCGTAATGGCCGTGACTCCCGCGGTCAGCGCCTTGGCACGAAGCGCTATGCCGGCCAGACGGTAACCACGGGCACGATTCTCGTCCGTCAGCACGGCACGCACATCCACCCGGGTGAGAACGTTGGCCGTGGCAAGGACGACACGCTGTTCGCGCTGGTCGACGGTACCGTTGAGTTCCACAAGGGTATCAAGCACAGGGTCAGCGTACGCCCGCTCGCGAACGCGTAATTTACCCTTCATAGAGCACATATGTGGGAGGCACTTGAGTTTTAGAATTCAAGGGTCTCCCTCTTTTTGTAGGAGGCGATTCTGTTGTCACAGTTCACCGATATCAGCCGCATTAACGTGTGCGGCGGCGACGGCGGAGCCGGATGCATGTCGTTTAGGCGCGAGGCATTTGTCCCCAAGGGCGGCCCCGATGGCGGCGACGGCGGTCGTGGCGGCAATGTCGTCATCCAAGCCGATGCTCAGCTGTCTTCGCTGATCGATTACCGCTTTAAGCATCACTTCCGCGCCGAGCGCGGCACGCACGGCCAGGGCGCTCGTCGCAATGGCAAGAGCGGCGAGGACCTGATCCTGAAGGTTCCCATGGGCACCGTGGTGCGCGAGCTCGATCCCGAGACGCAGACCCCGATGTTCGAGATTGCCGACCTGGTGCACGACGGCGAGCGCGTTGTCGTGGCGCCCGGTGGCGCCGGCGGTCTGGGCAATACCCACTTTGTGACGTCGGTGCGTCGCGCGCCCGCGTTCGCTCAGCTGGGCGAACCGGCCGAGGAGCACTGGATTGAGCTCGAGATGAAGCTTATGGCCGATGCCGCGCTCGTGGGCTTTCCCTCGGTGGGTAAGTCTTCGCTCATCGCGCGCATGAGTGCCGCCCGTCCCAAGATCGCCGACTATCCGTTTACCACGCTCGTGCCGAACCTCGGCATGGTGCGTGCCGGTGAGTATTCTTACGTCGTTGCCGACGTTCCTGGTTTGATCGAGGGCGCGAGCGAGGGCAAGGGCCTGGGCCACCAGTTCCTGCGCCACA
Organism: Collinsella aerofaciens; assembly: GCA_905199455.1. Lineage (GTDB taxonomy): Bacteria > Actinomycetota > Coriobacteriia > Coriobacteriales > Coriobacteriaceae > Collinsella > Collinsella aerofaciens_AW. The sequence continues at coordinate 10,879 of CAJKGV010000019.1, forward strand.
TTGAGCGTACGGCCCTGATCATGCATGTCGTCGACATGACGGGCGGTTTTGAGGATCGCGACCCGGTTGAGGATTACCGCATCATCAACCGTGAGCTCGAGCAGTATGGCGCCGAGCTTTCGGAGCGTCCGCAGATCGTTGTCGCCAACAAGTGCGATGCGCCGGGCACGGCCGACAAGATTGCCGACCTCAAGCGCGCCGCGCTCGACGATGGACATATGTTCTTTGCCGTGTCCGCCGTGACGGGCGCCGGGCTCAATACGCTGATGCTTGCCGTGGGCGAGCAGGTGGCTAAGCTTCGCGCCGAGCTGGCGGTTTCCGATGAGCCGGTCGATCTTCGCGACGAGGAGTGGGAGCGCCGCCGTCTGCAGCGCGAGAAGCGGTTCCGCATTGTCCAGGAGGAGCCCGGTGCCTTCCGTGTGGTTGGTCGTGCCATCGAGCGCATGGTCATCCAGACCGACTGGGAAAACGAGGAAGCCGTCATTTACCTGCAGCATAAGTTTGCGCGTATGGGTGTTGACGACGCGCTCGAGAAGGCCGGTTGCCGTGCGGGCGACGAGGTCCGCATTTGCCAGCGTGCCTTTGACTTTGAGGGCGCTGAGGACTTCTCGGAGTACGAGGAGCTCGAGGACGCTGGCGTTGAGGTTATTGACGTAGCGGCCGAGGACGCGGACGTGGTTGATGCCATTGAAGGCTCCGAAGGCACTACCGAAGTCGACGTTGTTGAGACCCCGGAGGGCGAGTAAGCCATGTCGCTGCGCGGTGGAATCGGATTGCCCGAGCTTCCCATAAAAGAGGGTAAGGAGTTTCGGCTTGGCATTATGGGCGGCACATTCGACCCGATTCATTACGGGCACCTGGTGACTGCCGAGCAGGCGCGCGAGTCGCTCGACTTGGACGCTGTGCTCTTTATGCCGGCGGGCTCTCCCGCCTTTAAGCTGGACAAGCCGGTTACGCCTGCCGAGGACCGTTATGCCATGACGGTCCTCGCCACCGCCGCGAACCCGGCCTTTTTGGCGAGCCGGTTCGAGATTGACCGTCCGGGTGTAACCTATACGGCCGATACGCTTCATGCCCTTCGCGATTTTTACCCGCCGCAGGTAAAGCTCTACTTTATTACGGGCGCCGATGCGATTATCGATATTGTGACCTGGCATGATGCCGAACGAATCGCTGAGCTTGCTACCTTTATTGCGGCGACGCGACCGGGCTTTGATATCGATACGGCGCGTGCCCGAATCAAAGAGTCGGGGCTGCCGTTCGACGTGCGCTATATTCAGATTCCGGCGCTGGCGATCAGCTCGACGAACATTCGTAAGCGAGTTGCCCGTGGCATGAGCGTGCGCTATCTTACGAGCGAGTCCGTGCTCGGCTACATTCGCAAGCGCAGGCTATATGCCGATTTGGGCCAAGAAGATTTTGAGTGATGGGGGCTACGTTGTCGGTAGAGGATCAGTTTGAGGGCGATGAGCGCGCGCTGCTCAAGCGCATTCAAGAGCTGCTCGATGTTCGCATGAAAGATAAGCGCAAGCGCTATGTGCATTCGCTGGGTGTTGCCGAGACCGCACTTCATCTGGCCGAGGTCTACGACGTTGACCGCTTTGATGCGGCTGCCGCCGGCTTAATTCACGACTGGGACAAGGTTCTTTCCGATGATGAGCTCGTGGCCCGCGCGCTTCACTATGGCATCAAGGTTGCCGGCTCTCCTTCCGCCGCGACGCCGCTTTTGCATGGCCCCGTTGCCGCCTATGAGCTTCCGCAGCTTTTCCCCGAGCTGTCGCCGGCCGTTTTCCAGGCTGTCGACCGTCACACCGTGGGTGCCTGCGACATGACGCCGCTCGATATGGTGGTCTTTGTGGCAGATGCCATCGAGCCCAACCGTCACGGCGACTATGCCCATGCGCTGCGCAAGATGGTGGGGAAGTCCTCGCTCGATGAGTTGTTCTTCTCCTGTTTTGCGCAGGGTCTGGTCTTTGTGATCCAGTCCGGGCGCTATCTTTATCCCACGGCTATTACGATTTACAACCATTACGCCCAGCTGCGCTAGCTCGGGTGTGTCTAGAAAGAGGTATTCCATGGCCGACGAGACCATGACTGACGAGCAGATTCTTGAAGGTGTGGAGCACAAGAGTTTCGTTGCCACGTCCGACCGCACCGCCGCCTCGCTGTCCGCGAGCGGTGTCGCCGCCGAGGATGTCGCCCGCGCCGCCGCGCAGGCCGCCTACGACAAGAAGGGCGAGGACGTGCAGGTGCTCGACCTGACCGAGCTTTCCGACGTGTGCGACTACTTTGTGCTTGCCACCGGTACCAACAACCGCCAGGTCGATTCGATTGTCGACGAGATCGAGGAGAAGGTTGCCGAGGCTTGCGGCGAGCATCCGTTCTCCATCGAGGGCCGCGAGCAGAAGACCTGGATGCTCATGGACTACGGCTCGGTTGTCGTCCATGTCTTCACTCCCGAAGCCCGCGACTTTTACCGCCTAGAAAAGCTCTGGGGTGACGCCCCCCAGCTCCCCCTCGACCTCCTCTAGTGGCTCATTTGATATGGGGCTTTTAGCTAGCCTCGCGCATTTCGCCGGGCAGTTGCGGTTTTCCGCACCTGCCCGGCTTTCTTTTTGCCCAAAGGCGGTTAATCATTGAAGCGGGATTGGCGGCCGAAAGATAGGGCGGTGTCGCCGAACTTGTCTCGGACGGCATCGGTGGCGACGGAGAGGTCGCGGCGGTCGGTGGACTGGGCTCCGCGGTCATCGATCTCGCAGAACAGGTCGGTTTGGATGCCGCCCTGATGGTCAAAGTCGCTCATCCCGATACCCGCCAGACGCACATGCATGCCTTCCTGCCAGATGTTGTCGAGCAGTTCGAGCGCAACCGCCACAAAGATGTTCTCATCGTCGGTCGGATGAGGCAGCCGGCGCTGTGCCGTACGCCCGCTGCCATACGAATACTTAAGCTTGAGCGTCACCGTGGCGCCCGTCAGTCCCTGACGGCGCAGGCGGCGTCCCACTGACTCGCCCAGCAGCGCAATCGCCGCTTCGATGTCCCCGCGCTCAGTCAAATCTTTCGCAAAAGTGCGTTCATTGCTGACCGACTTGATCTTGCGCTCTTCATCGAGACTCGTGACTTCAGAGATTTCGAGTCCCAGCGCACGCTGGCGCATGCGTTCGCCGTTGACGCCAAAAATAGAGGCCAAGGTGGATTCCGGCGCGCGTGACAGCTCGCCGAGCGTGTAGATGCGCATACGGCGCAGTCGCTCCTCGGCCGAGCGCCCGATGCCGCTCATGGCAGATACCGGCAGCGCGGCCAAAAAGCGCTGCTCGGTTCCGGGGCGCACGATGGTCAGCCCAAACGGCTTATCCCGCTCGCTTGCGATCTTTGCGACCGTCTTGTTGCAGCCCACGCCAATGGAGCACGTCACTCCCAGCGCTGCCACACGGTCGCTTATACGCCGTGCAACCAGCAGTGGGTCCTCGGGCGCAAAGCGACCCGGTGTGATATCGATAAAGGCTTCGTCGATGGATACGCGCTCAACGCGCGGCGTCTCCTCGGCAAGAATCGCCATGACCCGCGCGCTCACCTCGCGGTAGCGATCAAAGTGCCCGTGCGTCCAAATGGCTTGCGGGCACAAGCGCCGCGCCTCGGCCGAGGCCATGGCAGAGCGCACGCCAAAGCGACGTGCCTCATACGAACACGTGGACACGACGCCACGCGAATCGGCGTCTCCGCCCACGATGAGCGGTTTTCCGCGCCAATCGGGATGATCGAGCATCTCCACGCTCGCAAAAAACGCATCGAGGTCCATGAGGCCCACCGCCGAACCCGTCCAGGGAGGCGGTGTGACGCCCGTGGCATCCTCATAACCGTATGTATGTTCGCGTCTTTCCATGTCATGAGTATACCGCGCAGCTCATGTGGGGTGCGTGTATGTGCTTGCAAATCCCGAATTCTTGTCTAAGATATGGATTTGCCCTCGACTACACCGAAGAAGTTGGTCTCACGGACTTCACCTGCCCGCGTCGATGGCGTATTATATTCAACTGTTTGTTTGTAGTTGCAGCCTAAAGCTGCTTGGTTGGAGGAGTTTCCTTTGGCAGTCAAGATTCGCCTTGCTCGTCACGGCGCTAAGAAGCGTCCGTACTACCGTGTCGTCGTCGCCGATTCCCGCGCCCCGCGTGACGGTCGTATCATCGAGGAGGTTGGCCGCTACAACCCGATGACCGCCCCCAAGACCATCAACCTCGACCTCGAGAAGATCGCCGACTGGCAGTCCAAGGGCGCTCAGCTCACCGACGCCGTCGCCGCTCTGGTCAAGGCCGCCAACGAGGGCGAGAAGACCGAGACCGTCGTCAAGAAGTCCAAGAAGCAGCTCGCCAAAGAGGCCGAGGCCGCTAAGGCTGCCGCTGAGGCCGCTGAGGGCGCCGAGGAGTAAATCGTGCCTGAGGTTGACGCTGCACAGCTCGAGGGTGAGGCAATGCTCTCAGATCGCATCGCCGATCTCGTCGAATATCTCGTTGTTCAGATCGTCGACGACCCGGATTCCGTGAGCCTTGAGGTCATCGATGGTGACGACGCCTCTACGATTGAGGTTTCGGTCGCCGAGGATGACGTCGCTAAGGTCATCGGCCGTCGTGGCCGTACCATCAAGGCCATTCGCACGCTCGCCCGTGCACTGGCCGCTCGCCTCGACACTGCTGTCGAGGTAGAGGTTCTGGGCTAGGACCTTGAGGTCCCAGTACAAAAACATCGCCCGTGTGGTCAAGCCGCACGGAAGGAAGGGGGAGGTCCTCGCGCAGCCGCTGCGGGGGCTTCCTTCTGTATTAGAGCCGGGTATGCGCGTCGCCCTGACGCCGCCGGCGCTCAAGCGCGACCGCTTTTGCACGGTCGTGTCCGTCACCGATACGGGCGATGGCGATCTGGTCTCGTTTGAGGGCATTGACGACTTGACGGCCGCCGAGGGCATCACGGGATGCTATGTGTTGGCAAATCGTGACGATTTTGAGCTCGATTCACTCGACGCCGCCTATTCCGACCTGATGGGTCGCGAGGTGGTCGACGAGCGCTTCGGTTCGCTCGGTACGATCGTCGAGATCATGTCGACGCCCGCTAACGATGTTTGGGTTGTCGAGGGCGATCGGTACGGCGAGGTACTGATTCCCGTGATCGAGCAGGTTGTGCTCGATCTTCCCGACACAGGAACAATTTCCGTCCACGTTATGGACGGCCTGATCGATATGGACAAGTAGGGAGGACAACATGCTGATTGAGACCCTTTCGGTCTTTCCCGAGATGTTTGAGCCCGTCATGTCCACATCGATTTTGGGCCGCGCCCGCAAGGCCGGCCTTTTTGATTTTAAGGCGTATAACCTGCGCGACTGGACGCACGACCGCCATCGTACCGTCGATGACGAGCCGTACGGCGGCGGGCAGGGCATGCTCATGAAGGTCGAGCCTATCGCCGAGGCCATCGAGGCTATTAGCTCCGAGGGTCCTAAGCCCACCGTGGTGTTTTTTACCCCCTGTGGCGAGCCTTTTACGCAGCATGTGGCCGAGCGCCTGCTCAAAAGCGAGCGCCTGCTGTTTGTGTGCAGCCGTTACGAGGGTGTCGACGAGCGTGCCTATGCGTATGCCGACGAGCGCCTGTCGATCGGCGATTACGTGCTCACGGGCGGCGAGCTTCCCGCTATGGTCGTTGCCGATGCCGTCGTACGCCTGATTCCCGGCGCCCTGGGCGACGAGATGAGCAACGTCGACGAGTCGTTCTCGACCGCCGAGGACGGAGGCCTGCTCGAGTATGCGCAGTACACCCGCCCCGCTGAGTTCAATGGCCAGGGTGTGCCTCCGGTGCTCGTGAGCGGAGATCACGCTAAGGTCGATGCCTGGCGCCGCAAGAATGCCATCGAGCGCACTTGTCGTTGGCGTCCCGATCTGATCGAGACGGCGCGGCTTACGCCCCAGGAGCGCGCAT
>CAJKGV010000020.1:0-16682 GCA_905199455.1 Collinsella aerofaciens
GCTTTACCGCCATCGTCAACCACGCCAAGTCGCTCGGCTTTCCCACCGTCATCGATGGCAGCAATGCAAGCGATCGCGGTGACTACCGCCCCGGCATGCGTGCGGCAGAAGAGCTCGGCGTACGCTCACCCCTTATGGAGGTCGGCTTTACCAAGGACGAAGAGCGCGAGCTGCTGCGCGCATGGGGCTATCCCGTTTGGAACCTGCCGGCGGGAGCATGTCTTGCCACCCGCGTCCCCACGGGCGAGGAGCTTACGCGCGAGAAGGTCGATTTAATCCGCGCCTGCGAGGATTACCTGCACGATCTTGATCTGGCACAGGTACGCGCGCGCTTGGTCGGCGGCTGCATGCATATCGAGGCCGCACCCGCAGATGTCGCCAAGATTGCCACCCTCGGCGGTGCCGCCGTCGACGACAAGGGCAAGACCCCGCTGCCCGCCGTTATCGAGTCCGCGCTGCGCGAGCTGGGCTGCGACCATATCTCCCCCGAGGTCACCCCCTACATCCACGGCAACATGAATCAGTAACCTGCCAAAAAGGGACAGGTTTATTTTGGCAGGTTTTATCTGGGGAAATATCGCGAGGCAGTCGCCCCTCTAGCGCCCATCTAACTTCGAGAGACACTAGAGGGGCGGTCCGGCTGCATCTACTTCTTCCGATATCGGCGATTGTGGCTCGTCGATGAACCCATTACCTCAATGAGTCCTTTATCTGCCATTTTTGGCAGATGGTAACGGACAGACGAAATTCTGACCCCCGATGCAACCGCTATTTCTCGCGCCGTCATATCCACTTCGGCGCTGAGAGCCTCCAGGATCCTATCCGCCGTCGAAGCTGACGATTCTCTGTTCATATCGATAATTTCATACGTGTCTTTGCCGCATTTTGACAGGACATGTTTATCCACAAGGTCCCCGCAGATCAGGCGAATGTCATCCGAATCCCACTTCAGGGCCTCTCGTATTTTTTGAACATCGCATACGCACCCATGCTCCCGCATAAACATGAGCAGTGTTTCCTCGCGATCCGTCAGCTCGGTGCCCACATGGCTCTGAATCCACGTGCGGTTTTCAGCAAGCTCCGCCCCGTGCCGGGAAAGCAGCACCGTAAACGAATCGGCCTTAACGATAAATTTCGGCCTGCCAAGCGAACGAGACTCCATCTCGCGAATCATAGCCGGGATACCAGATCCCTGGCTTTCCGCAACGGCCCCCTCGGCATGCTCTAACGGCGTCGCCCCCATTAGGCTCATGAGCTTTGAGTTTCGGCAGCGCGATTCCCCGTCTGCAAGATTGTCCACCGTCTTTCCGCCCCAAAGCCCGCCAGGGTTTTTGATCTCTATTCTGTCTGGATAGATATCGACACTCACGGCCTGCCCCACAAACATGGGCGAATATTCTCGATGGATGCAGGCATTTGCCAAGGCCTCGCGCAAAACCTCCTGGGGAACTTCCCAATCATCCCTTCTGCCAGCGCCTTGCACTATCGCCGCTTTGCGCAAGTTTCGTCCAATCGCGGCAAGGGCATCTTCGATGCAAGCCGGAATCGGGCCATCGCACAACTGGCGGTCAATAAACCGGGGTTGCCCGGGTGCAGATTTTTCCACATCGGAATGAACGGCGACATCGATCATCAGTTTGGGATAGAACTGCTGGGGGTAAATTCCCGCCGACAGAAGCCCCGCGAGCTTCACGGCACCATCCTTTGTAGTGATATTGAGTCTGACCAGCTGCTTTTCCAGCGTATCGGCCCCGCGCAAAACGCGCGGGGTCTGCAGCCGGCGATTTGCGATAATAGACCGCACGACATCTGGATCCAAATCCTCGACCGTTGCCTCCGAAACCACCGTGTCGTCTGCATCGCTCGGAAGCAACGCACTCTGCAGCTCATATAGCTCAGCGGGTGACATCTTGATATCTTTATCATCCACGCGCTTGTAGCTACCGTTCTGCACGCCGCGCGCGCCGATATAGCAAGGCTTCGCTTTAAGCTCAAGTTCAAAGATGCGCACCAGAAGCACCTGGAGCCCGTCGACCTCGCCTCGATCAAGCTCGTACCGCGGCGCATGGGTCACCACTGCCGCTGAGCCTCCGTCTCCGATACCCGAAACAAACTGATCGCGCACCCTATCGATAGCAAAGTTAGCCGAAGGAACAAATCCTTCGGCTTCGTTCAGGCCCAAAATAATGAGCCCACCCGCAGTGTTCGCAAAAGCGCTCACTGTCTCCCATACGTCTGCGCTCAATTTATTCGTGCAGGCTTTAACTTCTACCGATGCGTCATCAGTCCCTCGCCTGCGAAGGCGCTCAACGATAAGGCCAAGGGGTTCATCCAGCAGCATTGACATTCCGTCTCTCTAAAACGATAGATTTATCTCTCTAAAGTATAGTATATCTCTCTAACTTTAGAGAGATAAGCACCTTATTTTAGAGAGACATTTAGAGAGATGTATCGAATTCACTGTTAGATTGCCCAATGTTATCTCTTTAACTGACTTTCTCTTTATAGAGACATTTAGAGAGACGAGCGCGACCTCTCTAATCATGGGTTCTTCTTTTTAAAGTGCACACATCCTAACCGTGCCCTAAGTTGCGGTGAAATAGCTCACGATTAACCTACCAAAAAGGGACAGGCTTATTTTGGCAGGTTTTATCTGGAGAAACGCCGACTGATTCCATGTACACAACCGCCGCAGCTCCATATGAGGCAAATGAATCAGTAACGTCTATCCCAAATCTTGAGTATTTGTTCGACAGAACGGCCCCTGCCGGCTCCTGCTAGACTGGTAGATTCCCAACCGTCCATCCAGGAGCCGCAATGTCGCGCAAGTCCGCCTACAAGCAAGTACTTTCCATCGGCACCGCCGTGGTGCTGGGGTTTGCGTTGTTCACAGGGTCGCTCGACGGAGCACCCAAGTTGTTGTCGCCGCAAAGCGATGAGCAGGCGACGGCTCTGGCCGAAAAACAAAACGAGAGTCCCAGCCGCACCGACGACGAGGCAGACCTGGTTGCCCGGCTCGAATCGGGAACAGCAAGCTCCGAGGACTCCGGCGATGGCTCCGAATCCACCGCGACCAACACCAACGGCAACGTTGCCTCCGCGGACAGTGCCGCCACCCCCATCGACGAAGTGGAAAACCCAGATCTCAACCGCGCCCGCGGCGTATATCTCAGCAGCATTCCAGACTACGCCGGCAATCCCTACGTCGCCCTTCGCGCCGACAGCACGCACCCGCTCGGCATGCCGTCATTCACACTCGATGAATACGAACGCGCTGCAGAAGAGGGCTGCTTTAAGAAATTCTCCAAGCTCGACAGTATGGGCCGCACTCGCAAAGCGCTCGCCTGCGTGGGCCCCGACTCGCTCGGTCAAGGCAAGCGCGGCGATATCTCGCGCATCCATCCCGCCGGATGGCATCAGCAGCGCTACGACTTTATTCCGGGCCAGAGCCTCTACAACCGCTGCCACCTCATCGCCTGGTCGCTCTGCGGCGAAAACGCCAATCGCAAGGATCTCCTCACCGGCACGCGCTATCTCAACGAGACGGGCATGCTACCGTTTGAGGAGCAGATTCTCGACTACATCCGCGAAACGGGCAACCACGTGCTCTACCGCGTCACGCCTATGTATAACGAAGAGGAACTTGTCTGCCGCGGCGTGCGCCTTGAGGCGCAATCGGTCGAGGACCACGGCAAGACGCTGTGCTTCCACGTATACTGCTACAACCTGCAGCCGCATGTGCAGATCGACTACGCCACCGGCCGCAACCAGGCCGCCGGAGAGTAGGTTCAACCGGGGCCACGCCCGCATCGTTTGTCACCGACGCGCACGGGAGGCTAATTCTTGCCTCCTACGGCGCATTTCAGTGACATGGGGCCATCTCTTCAAGATACCCGTATTGTCGATAAGAGTAGAAGGCAAACGCCAGACAGGCAGCCAAAGCAGCAGAAGCCCTACATTAAATACGTGATTTATTCTTTGCAATCACAATCTCGATAAGTTAATCGAAGCAAAACAACGTAAAATGAAGGTAATTTTGCTTCAAAGTAATCAGGAGAAACTGTGACCAATCGCGTCAACAATTCACATATTAAAAAGGATTGTCCCACCCCCATCTATATGCAGGTGGTCGACTATCTGCGCGAGAACATCGCCTCAGGAGCTTGGGAGCAAGCATCCAAAATCCCGTCGGAAGTCGAGCTCATGAGTACGCTCGGCGTCAGCCGCGGCAGCATCAAAAAGGCCATTTCCAAGCTTGTTGATGAGGGCCTGCTTGAGCAAATTCAGGGAAAGGGAACTTACGTTAAGTCAAAAGACATCTCTTTCCCCCTTACAGAGGGTCTTATCTCTTTCTCCGAATCTCTAATCGAGCAAGGCCTTTCTTTCGAAACAAACATTCTCGATTGCGAAATTCGTAAGTCGGACGAAGATATTTCCAGACATCTCGGTATTGTCGAAGGTTCTGACTACCTTCATCTCGAGCGAGTGCGCAGCGTTGAGGGTGAACCTGTGATGTTCATCGAAAACAACATCAATATGGCGCTTGTCCCAGGTATTGAAACAGCCGACTTTGTTAACGAAGGTCTCTTTGCAATAATCGAGCGGCTCTCAGGCCACCAGATCGAATACTCAAAGACCTCCTTTGTGGCAAAGCTCGCGGACACCCAACGCGCGGATGCGCTCGGTCTCTCTACGCAGTCCCCGCTTCTTCAGCAGCTTCAAACAGTCTACTTGGACAATGACTCTGCAATTGAATATGCGCGCGTATGGCTTAAATCCAGCAGGTTCCAGCTTGGCACCGTTTTTCAGCGTCGTCATTAAAGCTCTTGAGAGCGGCGGCATTACGCCAAATATAATTCCAAAACGCAAAAAGGCGAACCCGTGGGTTCGCCTTTTTGTAGACGGTTTTAGTCCAGCGCGTCAAACAGCTCCGTAAGCAACGCTGCCCTGTCATCCGTAATCGCCAGGGCACTCGAAATGCCGGTGCCTTGCGCGCCAAGTCCAATCAAGCGACGAACATCGCCTCCACACCTGATTCCCGCTCCCTCCATGATAACGATGTCGGGATTGATGGACCGTACGGCAGCGATGGTCTCTGCGATGTAATCATCGCCGCTTGTATGGCCGGTTCCCACAAGGCTGCTCGGCTCGCAAAGAATCACGTCCGGATCCATCGCCGCAACCGCTTTGGACTCAGTCACGCTATCGGCTGCAACAATGGTTAGAATCTCAAGCTCACGAGCGCGATCGATCGTTGCCGCCAACTTATCAACGGTCAGGGGGTGTGCCGTGTGATTTAGAAAGACAGCTTGAACTCCCGCGCTCTTAAGCGACTCAAGAGGTGTCAGTCCCATTCCTTTTCCGTCACCGATAAGATCGGCATGCTGCGCTGTGGGAATTGCAAATTTCAAATCCTTCGCAACTGCGCAGAGCTCGGGAACGGGAGCAGTCCAAAAAATCGAATGATCTCGATCTTTTGCGATTTCATCCGTAAGATGAGCCGCTGCAATTGAATCGTCCGCAAGCAAATAGGTCTTAGGACTGACCGTGAAAAGTGGCAGTTTTAAATCGGAACGTTTCATGAGAACACGTCCTTTCCGACTAATACATGGCCTGCCATACCGAGCGATTTAGCCGTTGAAGCTAATCTCGATGCCGGTTTCCAGCTTGGGAAGCACGCTTGGTGTCACGAGAACCGTTCCAGGAAGCAGCTCTCGCTCGTCATCGAACGCAATGGTTAGATGACCGAGCCCTCCCATGTTCTCGTTCGCAGCTTCACCAAACTCCTTAATCGTGTAGACCTGATCGCCGATGGAAATGGTGCCGCCCTCAGCAAGCACGTTATCCTCCGTGGGAGTTCCATCGTGAACGACGCAGATGTCGCGCAACTCTGCAGGAGCGGTCGGGCCAAACAGGACCACCATTTTCTCGTTGAGAAGTTCCTCAACAAACGAGCCGATCTCAGTGACCTTAACCTTGTACATTTGATTTCTCCTATCTTTGTTACGCCGCAGGCGCAGTCATTGACCTGTCGATAACACGAATAGCCTGGGCAAAAGCATCGTGATAGCTTTCGTTGGCCAGATGGTCTAGGGCGGTCTCGATATTCAGCCCCAGCATCTCGCTCATCTCCGAAAACTCTGGTTTGAGGGAAAGCCCTTTGAGCTCATAGCAACCGTTAATCACGCCATCATGATCAGTCAGAATCATCACAAACGCCTTTCGGCTAAAACTCACCTTGCACATACCCGTGCCCAAGTATCCCTCATGATCGCGAGCGCGCTCATGGATAAGAATGCGCACCCTCTTCCAGTAGCGATACTGGGTGAATGTTCCTGCAAGCCATACGAGAATAAAGAAGGCTATTGTAATGAGCGCGTTGAGCATAGTGGGCCTTTCCCTCTTAAAGCTTCAGTTTACAGGCCAAAGGACAGTACGTAGGCAAGAATAATCTGAATCGGGGTGGTAATCAGCTTGCCAAACAGGAATGCAGGGTAACCGATTTCGATCGTCTCGGGCTTTGCCTCCATGAGAGTCATGCCAACGGGAGCAAAGTCGGAACCAACCTGGCAGTTGACGGCAAAGAAGCCGGGAAGGGCAAAGTTGGCGGGAATCGTGCCGTTGGCGATTTGGTTGCCAACAAGGACAGAAAGCACAGAAGCGATGATTGCGCCCGGGCAGATCAAAGGCGAAAGGAACGGGATTGAGCAGAACATGCCAATTGCCAGCATACCGGGCAGCGAGCCCGCAAGCGGAGTGAGAACGCCGGCGAGAACGTTCGCGAAACCCGTGTAGTTAATAATGCCGATCAACACCGAGACAAACGCCATAAAGGGGATGATGTTGCGGATAACATCGTTCACGGTATCGCGCGCAGCCTGGTAGATGATGCTGATAACGCGGCCGACACCGGTGCCGATCTTGGAGACAACGTCCATGAAGCCGTTAGACTCCTTGGATGCGAGCTCGGCACGTCCCTCAGCGATCTTGGCGTGGACGTTTTCCTTCGTCGTCTCCTCGTGTGCCTTCTCGGCCTTTACCGGCTCAGCGGGAACATCGGCCGCATCGGCAAGGACGATGCAATCGGGATTGACGTCAGATGCAAAGAGATCCTCGGTGATGAACTGGGCCAGAGGACCAGACGGAGAACCGGGCTTGATGTTCAGCGTCTTAAGGCCCATCTTGGGATAGGTGCCGCAGCGAGCCACGCCGGCGCAGTCGATGACAACGGCGCATGCCTGATCGGTCTCGATCGGGTCCTTAAACTGGTCGTGCGCCTCGGCGCCGGTAAGCTCCGCAATGCGAAGGGCGACCGGGCTGATGCCACCCAGGGTCACGCTCAGAACATAAGGCTTCTCGGCCGTGGGGGTAATGATGAGGGGACCGCCCCAACCGTTGCCGCCGTGGGACGCCTTTACGCTTTTGAATTCACTCATGATTTAGACTCTCCTTTTGCGCTGAACTACTAGGCGGCAAGCTTAGCTTCGTTGCGCTTCTTCATGATGAGGTACAGCTTCTCGGTGACAATGCCCTTGATCAGGCAGACGATTAGACCAACAATGAGGAAGCGGATAGCAAGCTCGGAGGAGTTCTTTCCCAGTGCCTCGTAGCCGGCCGAGATACCAAGCCAAACAAAGAGCTCGGAAGAGTTAGCGTGCGGGAAAAGGCCAACGATGGGGTGCATCATGGACACGACCGCATCGTAGAATGCGGGCTTGTAGTCCTCCTCGACAAACACACCAAAGGTGTATGCCATCGGATTGCAGAGGAAGAAAGTGCAAAGGAACGGGATGAGGGTATAGCGGAGAACTGCATACTTGGTGCACTTCTTCATGAACCCATAGACACGCTCCTCGCCGATCAGCTGGATGACTGCCTTGATCGTAAGGATCAGACAGATCAGCATTGGGATCATGCCCGTAATAAACGAGGCAAACTGATCACCAGCCGCATTAAACAGGCCGGTAAAGCCCTCCGCAAGGAAGATAAGGAAATCGTTTACTGCTCCCATTTTCATTCTCCTTAGTTAATGTTCGCTACTTCTATCGTTCTACCTGAGCGCCCCCTCCTCCTTTTCAATCAGCCATATACGCTCATGGTTGTCTACGGTTGTCTATATCTTACAAAGGGACCGCTCTTCGAGTTACCTTCTCGCATTCCTTTCGGTGAACGGTAGATTTTACAAGACAAACGGCTACGCGCTATTTAGCTCATAGATAATTTGGAGTGCCTCAAATATACGCATATACCTGCTAAAACGCGCGTCGTAGAGCTCATGGGCCCTGTCGTTTTTTTCAATGGAATCGAGTTTTCTGCAGACCCCTGCGGCAACCGCCGTCAAGTCTTGGCCGCAAGAAGCCGAGAGGGCCAGCAGCGCCGTGCCCTGACCGGCGCCGGAGGATTCCATCCGCACCATATCGACCCCCAACACGTTGGAGAGCGTTTGCGCCCAAAAATCGTTCTTGGCCCCTCCTCCAACGAGCCTGATGCTGCGCCACTCTTCCGAATGGTCCACGGACTCCTTGAGCTCCCTTAAGGCATACGCCGTGCCCTCCATCAGAGCCCTTTCGAGCTCGGAACGAGTCGTGTCAAGATCAAGCCCCAGAAAGGCACCGCGTACCGACGGGCAACCGTGCAGGACTTTTTCTCCCGATAGATGGGGGTAGAACATGAGATCCCTCATGTCGTAGAAGGGGTCCTCGACGGCCTTGTCCTCCAAATCGTAGGACTCACTGCTTAGAATCTGCCCGTACCACCATTCCTTGGCACCGCCGCACGATCTGATACTCAGCTGAATTTGGGTCTTAAGGGTATTTCCCCACTTGAACAACACGGGCTTGCCAACAGCCGGAAGGTCAACTCCCTCAGATGAATACATCAGCACGCCGCTTGTTCCAAGTGAGATGGTGGGGACGCCCTCCAAAAGGCATCCCGTGCAGATCGCTGCCGCGGGATTGTCGCCCGTTCCCCTCACGATCATGGCACCTGCGGGAATTCCCGTCTCGCTTGAAGCTCTCTCAACCACGGTCCCAATTACGGCATCAGAAGGCTCGACAACGGGAAGCAACGACTCGGGGATTCCGAAATGCTCGCAGACCTCACCGATCCAAGCTTGCCTCTCGTTATCGTAGAGCCCTGTTGTCGAAGCCCCGCAATAGTCCGTACCAGCACGCCCGCCAAACTTGAGAGCAATCCAATCTGAAACCGAAAGAAACACTTCGCTCTTTGAAAGGCCCTCAGGATTATTCTTAGCTATCCATGCAAGGTTAATCGCCGGAACCCCAGTCGAAAGAAAGCTGGCGACCCTAGGATAGCCCGCAGACAGCGCCCACTGCTTCTCGGTAAAGACGGCGTCAATCGTGCGCTGGTCGTTCCACATTATGGCGGGACACGTTGGCACCCCATCGGCATCGATCAAGACCGTCGTGTGCATCTGCCCGGTAGCGCCAACGCCTTTTATTAGAGACAGGTCAACTTTCTCTCCAAGCAGGGAGCATGCAGAGCAAATGGCGATCCACCATGTCTCGGGATTGATTTCCCGCCAACCGGGATGAGGCTCAGAGCACTCGTAAGCCTCGCTCGCAGTCGCGACAACTTTTCCGCCTTCATCAATGCACGTGAGCTTCACCGATGACGTGCCCACATCGACACCAAGGTAGAGCGCACCCATTATCGCCTCATCCATGTTCGTAATTCCGCGCTACTCAGCGATGCCGTTGATGGCGCGCGTCGTCTTGTAAGCAACGTCCGCAACTGCCTTACGTGTATCAATCAGTACCTTGGCGAGATTATGCTCGTTGTTGTTTGCCTCGTACGCCTTGCCAACCGTCGTGATGTAGGCCTTGCGCAGGTCGCTTGCGATGTTGATCTTGGACATCTTGTGTGGCTGCATAGCGTGGATGGTCTCATAGGGAATGCCCGAGCCACCATGAAGAACGAGGGGACACGGAGACACCTCGGCAAGCTTCTCAAGCAGCGGCAAATCGATGCGCGGCGTATCCTCAAGGCCGTGAACGTTGCCGATAGACACGGCCAACAGGTCGCAGCCCGTGCGCTCCACAAACTCGCAAACCTGATCGGGGTCGGTCTTAAGATCCGCCTCGGAAACATGATCGTCTTCTTTGCCCTTGATGGCACCGAGCTCAGCCTCAACGGGCACGCCGTAGCAATGGCAGTAGTCAACTGCCTGGCGCGAGAAGCGAATGTTCTCCTCAAAGGGCAACGCGGCACCGTCGATCATAACGGAGGTAAAGCCGGCCTGAACCGCCTGTCGAACATCCTCGAGCGTCTTGCCGTGGTCAAGATGCAGACACGTGGGAACGATATAGTCCTCCGCCGCGCGTTTAACGATAGAGGCGATCATGCCGTAATCGGAAAGCTTAACGTTGGTAGGGGCGATCTGGAGGATGCCCGGCATGCCGGCCCTCTGCAATCCATCCAGGATACCTAAGGTCATCTCCATGTTCGTCGTGTTATATGCGGGAAGGAGCCATCCATTCTTGCGTGCAATCTGGATCAGCTCAGTCGAAGTTACAA
Organism: Collinsella aerofaciens; assembly: GCA_905199455.1. GTDB lineage: Bacteria > Actinomycetota > Coriobacteriia > Coriobacteriales > Coriobacteriaceae > Collinsella > Collinsella aerofaciens_AW. The sequence goes on from CAJKGV010000020.1 coordinate 10,537, forward strand.
CTGCCATGATTCCTCCAACCGGGTTACGGCAATTCGAGTTGAGTTTTCGTTCCAGATACTTATATAGACGTCTATGTACCTGTTTATAGACGACTATATACCTTTTTGATTTACGCGCAAAGCACTAAATGCCTCGAATCGAAAAAAGGGGCTGCCGAGAAGCACTCGACAGCCCCTTTCATTTGGCATGCTTACCCCAACGCCCCATTTGCCAGCATATCGGTAACGTCGTTTAGGCTCGAAACTATTGCCGTGGCCAATCTTTCCATCTCATCTGTTGGCTCAGAGAGATCGGGACCATGACAGTGCAAAATCCTCCTGCAAATCCCGCGCGCACCCCGTTATAGGAATCCTCTAAAACGAGGGATTTCTGCGGTGAAGCTCCTAGCTCATCCGCCGCTTTCAAAAAGACGTCTGGGTAAGGCTTGGCGTGTTCGACCTCAACACCAGAGACGATCGAATCGAAATAAGGGAGTATTCCTCCCCTTATCAAATTTGCCTCGATCATTTTTCTGCTCGATGATGAAGCAACTGCCATCGGAATTCCCTCAGCCTGAAGATAGTCGAGAAGCCGATCTAATCCGAGTTTCTTCTCTGCGCCCTGAGCCAGCGCTTCATGCGCTATTTCGTAAAAACGGTCAACAAACGCTTGAGAATCGACCTCATCGCCATACCACTCGCGAATAATGGACACCGCTTCCGATCCATTGGTGCCACGCATGGCGTCCGCAAGGCCCTCTTTGCATTCAACCTCAAACTCAATTGCGGTTTTGGGCCAGCAGGAAGCCCAAATCGGCTCAGTATCGAACATGAGCCCGTCCATATCGAAGATAACCGCCTCGAACATATTGCCTCCTTGTTCAAGTAGACGTCTATATACGTATATTCTATCAAAGGAGGTCTTTTTTTCTTTCACGGCAGCATGAAAAGGAGTCCGTCCCAATAAAAGCCGACAGGCGCCTCGTCTGCCAAAAAACACCACGATGGAGGCTGTCCCCATCGTGGTGGTTGCCTTACGTCGATTTACTTAGCGCGGCCCCGGGGATCAAAAAGGGCCGCCCCGGTTACCCAGGGCGGCCTTTTCGTCAGCACCTACATTGCAGGCAAAATCACACGCTACTTGGCGCGACCCTCCTCATAGCGCTCGACCAGCTTGGCCTGAACGTCATAGGGCACCTGCTCGTAGCCGGCGGGCTTCATGGTAAAGTCACCCGTGCCGCGCGTGATAGAGCGCAGGCGCGTCGAGTAATCCGTCAGCTCGGCGAGAGGTGCCTGCGCGATAACCACGGTGTCTCCGCGCTCATCGGTCTCCATGCCTGTCACGCGACCGCGCGAGGCCGAGATGTCGCCCATCACGGCGCCGGCGTAGCTCTCGGGAATAGTCACCGTGATTTCCTCGATGGGCTCCAGCACCACCGGGTCGGCATCGGCACATGCCTTGCGCAGGCCGATGCGAGCCGCCGCGCGGAACGCCATCTCGTTGGAGTCGACGCTGTGATACGAGCCGTCGTACACAGCCACGCGAATGCCCGTGAGCGGATAGCCGGCAATGATGCCGTCCTTCATGGTCTCCTGGACGCCCTTGTCCACGGCGGGGATCAGCGAGCGCGGAATGCGGCCGCCCACGACCTCGTCCACAAACTCATAGCCATCACTCGTGCCGTCGGGCCCAATGAGCGGCTCCACGCGCAGCCAGCAGTCGCCGTACTGACCGGCGCCGCCGGTCTGCTTCTTATGGCGGCCCTGGGCACTTGCCGTACGGCGAATGGTCTCGCGATACGGAATGCGGATCGGCACGCTCTTGGCTACGACCTTGGTGCGATCCTCCAAACGATTGAGCAGCACCGAAACCTGCGCCTCACCAACGGCGGAGATAATGGTCTGGCCGGTCTCCTCGTCGCGGTCGATGCTCATGGTCGGATCGGCCTTGCAGGCCTTCTCGATAAACGTGTAGAGCTTCTCTTCGTCGCCGCGATTCTCGGCCTCGATGGCAATGCGGTACTGCGAGTTGGGGAACTTAAACGCCGCAGCCTCGACCTTGCCGGTAATCGAGAGCGTATCGCCCGTCTCGGCCGCCAGCTTGGGTGCCACGATAATGTCGCCGGCATAGGCGTGACCGACCTCGGTCATGTCGCGGCCGCACATCACATACAGGTGAGCCAGACGGTCGCCCTTGCGGGTACGCGCGTTGATCAGCTCAAGACCCGGCTCAAGCGTACCCGTCAGCACCTTGATAAAGCTGATGCGACCCTGCTGCGGATCGGCCAGGGTCTTAAACACAAACGCCACCGGACGGTCATCGTCGCTCGAAATCTTGAGCGAATCGCCGTCGATAAGCGGCATCTCGCCGTAGTCGGTCGGCGCCGGGAAGTACGTCGCGATGTCGTCCATCAGCGAGTTGACGCCCTGCTCCTTAATGCAATCGCCCGCAAAGACCGGCACAAAGATGCGCTCGGCAATCGCCTTCGACAGCAAGCCCTCAAGCTCCTCCTGCGTCAGTGTCTCCTCGCCTTCCAGGTACTTCATCATCAGCTCATCGTCGGCCTCGGCCACCAACTCGCACAGATGGTCATGGGCCTCCTCGGCCTGGGCACGATACTCCTCGGGAATCTCCGACTCAACGGCTTCGGTGCCGTTGCAATGGCGCGCCTTCATGCGCACCAGGTCGATGATGCCGTCAAAGTCCTCGCCCTCGCCCCAGGGAAGGGTCACGGCGCCCAGGCGCGTGCCAAAGCGCTCCTGCAGCAGGTCCATCGTGGTCGCAAAGCTGGCCTCGGAGCGCGACAGGCGGTTTACGAACACCGCACGCGCCAGGCGCAGGTCCTCGGCGGCATACCAGAGCTTAACCGTCGTAGGCTGCGGGCCGGCCTCGGCGTCGACCACAAACAGAGCCGTCTCGCAGACGCTCATCGCGGCAAAGGCGTCGCCGATAAAATCGGGGTAGCACGGGGCATCGAGCACATTGATGCGCGCGCCCTTCCAGTCGATTGGCGCAATGGTCGTCGAGATGGAGAATGAACGCTTGACCTCTTCAGGGTCATAGTCGAGCGTAGGCTTGGTGCCGTCGTGGCCGCCCAGGCGGGCGGTCTTGCCGGAAAGGTGGAGCATGGCTTCGGCGAGTGAAGTCTTGCCCACCCCGCCTTGGCCTACGAGCACCACGTTCCTTACGTTACCGGTCTTGGGAGCACCCATGATGACCTCCTTGCAGGGCCGCGCGCAATGCGCGACGCCAACGGGGAGAGTTCGCGGTCGGTGCCATCCCGGGAGCAGCATGGTCGGCAGCCGAGCCGACTCACCCTCCAAATGTCCTATGCCACCACCCTACCCTCACGGGCGGCTGTCCATGCATACCTTTCGGCGCACGTATGAATACAGGCGGCGAGAGGAAGAGACAAGCTTGTGAGGCGATTATTGAACCCCGTCGATGCAAACAAAAAGCCGCCACAGACCGTAAGACCTGCGGCGGCTTCGCCTCAATTAATAGTTGAGTAAATACCTGAGCCTATCCCTCGATACGGCTCAAGAACTCACGCGTGCGCTGCTCGCGCGGATGGTCGATAACCTGCTCGGCAGGACCCTCCTCGACAATACGACCGCCATCCATAAAGACCACGCGGTCGGCAACATCGCGCGCAAACTGCATTGCGTGGGTCACGATCACCATCGTCATATTCTGCGCAGCGAGGTCCTTAATGACACGCAGCACCTCGGCCGTCAGCTCGGGGTCGAGCGCCGAGGTCGGCTCGTCAAAGAACAGGATCTCCGGGTCGAGCGCTAGGGCGCGGGCAATACTCACGCGCTGCTGCTGACCGCCCGAAAGCTCACACGGCACCTTGTTCTCGTTGCCCGTCAGCCCCATTTGCGTAATCAGCTCGTGGGCGCGGGCTTCCGCCTGCTCGCGCGGACGCTTGAGCACGCGAATCGGCGCATCGGTGATGTTTTTCATCACGGTATAGTGCGGAAACAGATTGTAGTTCTGAAACACCAGGCCAAATCGCGAGCGCGCCTGTTTGGGCACGTCGCCTTTCGCATATACCGCACCCAGCCCCGCATCCGTCGCAACGGCAAGGTCTCCAAACGAGAGCGAGCCTCCGTCGAGTGTCTCGAGCAGCGTGGCACACCGCAGCAGCGTGGACTTGCCGCCACCCGAAGGTCCGATAATCGCCACGACCTCGCCACGCTTCACCTCAAGCGAGATATCCTTGAGCACCTCATTGCCGCCAAACGCCTTACGCGCGTTCGATATATTCATTACCGAATTAATCATGGTAGTAATCCAATTTTTTCTCGGCAGCGCCCAGCAGCATCTCGACGACGAAGTTAAAGACCCAGTAGATCAGCGCCGCGATTGCAAACGGCACCATGCTCACCTGCGAGGCGACCAGCGCCTTGGCCGTCGAGAACATCTCACCCACGCCAATGGCAAACGCCAGCGACGTGTCCTTGACCAGTGTGATGATCTCGTTGCCCATCGCCGGCAGAATACGCTTGGCGACCTGCGGCATCACGATATACAGAAACGTCTGCATGCGCGAGTAGCCCAGCACCTCGGCGGCCTCATATTGACCGCGCGGAATGGACTGCAGGCCCGAGCGATAGATCTCGGCAAAGTAGCCGGCGTAGTTGATGATGAACGCCACGACACACGCCGTCCACTTGGAATCGGGCGTGAGCGAAATGCCAAACACGTAGTACGGGGCAAAGTAGATGGCAAACATCTGCAGCATGAGCGGCGTGCCGCGCATGACCGAGATATAGATGCGCGCGATCCAGCGAAGCGGCGCGATTTTGCTCATGCGCATAAACGCCACGGGGATTCCCAGCGGAATCGACCCCAACAGCGTCAGCACAAACAACTGCAAACTGACCAAGAAACCCTGGCCAAGCATCTGTATCATGACCTGAATAGACATTACTTGAGCACCCAATTATCGAAAGATAGACCATAGCTTGAATACTTGTCGCACAGGTCCTTAACCGTGCCGTCCTCGTAGAGCGCCTTGAGCGACTCGGTCACGGCGTCGGCCGACTTGGTGTCGCCCTTCTTAAAGCCGACGGCGTAGTGCTCGCTGGACAGCGGCTCATCAAGCTGCGTATAGGCATCGGGCTTGGCGGCAAGCTGATACTGGGCAATCGAAAGGTCGCAAGCCACGGCATCGACCGCGCCGCTCTCGAGCTGCATAAAGGCCGTGTTGTACTCGCCGATCGTGTCGAGCGTGGCAAACGTCGCCGCCAGATCCTTCTGGTCACCCTCAAGCACGTCCTGCGCAGCGGAATCAGTCTGGGTAATCACAGTCTTGCCGGCAAGATCGTCCCAGCCCTTGATGCCCGCATCTTTCTTTACCACCAGCACCTGCTCGTTGAGCATGTACGGCTCGGAGAACGTGTAGTCGTCCTCACGGCCCTCCATGGTAAAGCCGTTCCAGATGCAGTTGATGGCGCCCGAGTTAAGCAGCGTATCCTTGGCGTCCCAGTCGATGGCCTCGTATTTGACCTCCCAGCCCTGCTTATCGGCAACAGCCTTGGCCAGATCGAGATCAAAGCCGGTGTACTCGCCATCGTCGCCCACAAAGCCGTACGGAGGATAGGACTTATCAAAGCCCACCACGAGCTTCTTGGACTCCGCAGCGCCCTTCACGTCCTTGGCTGCAGCGGAACCCTTATCGGCACCACCGCCGCAACCGACAAGACCAAGGCCAAGCACCATGGCGAGCGAGCCGGCTAGACCAACAAACTGACGACGAGACATATCGGTATTCATGGTGTTCCCCCTTGGTGGCACTTTAGTTAGGTAAAGTGAGTCATGTAACGTTCAGAATCATACACTTTAGCGTGATAGAGCACAAGGCGAGTTTGCCCGCCGCGTGAGGGGTGTGGGGGTTAAGTTTCCTGCTCTACAGTCCTGCTCACGACGGAGGCCACATTAAGTGGCCTCCTGTTCGTGCGGAACTCGCGATAAACTTAACCCCCACACCCCTCACGCGGCGGGCAACCGTCGTTGGGCTTATCACTGACACGAATAAACCGCTTGCATATCGTCTGCTGGCTTGGCACGGTACAATACTTGCAGCTTTAATTCATGAATAAGTGGAGTTATTGATGGCAGAATCTCGTGCGGAGCGTAGGGCTCGTCGTGCTTTGGTGGA